>DATFOP010000028.1:0-3829 GCA_035265505.1 Propionibacteriaceae bacterium
GTACAGCATGTGGCGTTCCGGGTGTCAGATGTCGAGCACGCCGCGGCGGAATATCGCCGCCGGGGTCTGCGGCTGCTCTATGATGCACCAAAGCCCGGAACCCGTGGCTCGCGCATCAACTTCGTCCATCCGAAGGACACCGGGGGCGTCCTTTTAGAACTGGTCGAGGCGGCCGAAGAGCCAACTCAGGGCTAGAGCGACGACGTCCCGCAACGATGGGTGCGAGCCCACGGAAGGATTCACCAGTGAATGCATCGGACGACACGGGTCTCGGCCTGTTCGACGATACGGCCAGCGCGGTCGGCAACTTCCCCACAGCCTTGCGAGGGTATGACCGCACGGCCGTTGATGACTACGTACGAACGCTGGAGAACAACGTCGTGCGGGCCCGTCGGCAGGTAGCGTCCCTGGAGCAACAGCTCCACTCGCTGCAAGATCAACTGCAAGCCGGGGGCAAGCCAGTTGCCGGTGTCGACTACGCAGGCGTCGGGAGTCGTGCCAATGACATTCTGCGGCTTGCTCAGGAGCAAGCCCGGGACTTGGTCGACAACGCCAGAATCGACGCGGAGAAGGTCAAGGAGGCCGCCCGCCGCGAGGCCGACGCACTCCGATCGAATGCTGCGCTCGAGGGCAACAACTTGAAGTCGGGTGGCATCGCGGAGATCGATCAGCTCCGCGCTCGGCTGCACGGCGATATCCAGGGCCAGGCGGAGAAGGCCAAGCAGGAGGCTGCGGCCCTGCTGGCAGCCGCCCGTCGGCAGGCAGAGTCAGCGCGCCGAGAGGCCGAACACGAGGCTCAGACGATTCGGCAGAACGCCCACCTGGACACCGAAAACCTGCGTCGCACGGTGGAGCGGGAAGCGGCTGAAGCCCGGCAGCGCATCGCCATCGAGCGCGAGTCGGCCGCCGCCCAGCTTCGGAAGACGCATGAGGAAGCGAGTGCCCGCACTGCAGTCCTGCTTGCCGAAGCGACCAAACACAATGAACAATCGGCCGCGCGACTGGAGGCCGACATCAGCAAGGCGTCTAAGATCCGCTCGGAAGCAGTCGCGGAAGCGGAGCAGATGAAGCTCAAGGCCGCCAAGGAGTCCGAGGAGCGCATCGAGACCGCCAAGAAGCAGGCAGCGGGTATCAGCGAGCGCACCCAGCAGGAGTTCGCCTGGCGGAAGCAGCAACTGCGCCGCGAGACTGAGTTGCTACACGAGCGTAAGCGGGCGGTCCTCCACCAGTTGGCGAGCCTGTCGGCGTTGGCCGAGGAGACGGCCCAGTCCTTCCCTGAGTTGGAGGACCCCACTGAGGTGGAGCGTGAGCAGGGAGACCAGACCGTCCTGCGGCCGGCGAATCTCGATCCCTCATTGCCCAAGGGTGGTCAGGCCGGTGGCCAGAAGCAGCCGCCCGCCAGCGCCAAGGGTGCCACCAGGCCCGCGCCGCCCACGCCAAAGAAATCAGCCGATGAGCCCGAAGTCGACGGTGACGCGACGGTCACGGCGGCATCCGATCCCCCAGCCGGAACCCAGCACCTGGCCGGCAAGGCGGACAACAAGAGCGCCTAAGCAGCCGTGTCCGACTCCGGCGAGCTGGCGGCCGTGCGAGAGCAGGCCGACTCCGACGCGCCCATGTCGGGCAGGAGCGCAAGATCCGAGGCGCAGCAGATTCTCGCAGCCGCCCGGGCCGAGGCTGAAGCCATCCGAACCTCGGCTGAGCAGACGGCGGCAGCGCTGGTTCAGCGGGCGCAGCAGCAAGCGGCCACCATCGAGGAACGGGCCAGGCAGGAACTGTTCTGGTACCGACGGCAGCTACGACGGGAGCGGGACGTCATCACCCGATGTCAGCGAGCGCTCGTCGATCAGCTGACCAACCTCAGCGGACTCGCCGCGGAGACTGCCAAGAGTCTCTACGAGAGTCCGGAGCCGACCTTTCTCGATGAGGATTCGGCTGTACCGCTCGACGATGAGCTGCTCGAGTTCGCCCAGTCCGAGGGCGCCTAGACCATCCGACTCTTAGAAAAGGCGGTCATCGGCATTGTCCAACCCCCGCAGGGTGTCGTAGTCGACGGTCACGCAAGTGATGCCACGGTCGGTCGCCAGCAGCCGTGCCTGCGGCTTAATCTGCTGGGCGGCGAAGATACCCGACACATGACCAAGCAGCGGGTCACGTCGCATCAACTCGAGATAGCGAGTGAGCTGCTCCACGCCGTCGATCTCCCCGCGGCGCTTCACTTCGACGGCGACATAGGCGCCATTCGGCTCTCGGCACAGCAGATCGACCGGACCGATGGGCGTCAGGTGCTCGCGGCGGACCAGGGACAGGCCCGGGCTCAATGTTTCGGGATGCTCCGCCAGCAACGCCTGCAGGTGAGCCTCGACGCCGTCCTTCTGGAGGCCGGGATCAAGGCCGAGGTCATGGGTGGAATCGAGTATCACCTCGGCGACGGAGATCTGCAGCGTGTCTCCATCGCGACCTCTCACCTCCCACAGTGCGATCAGCGGCTCGTCGGACAGATTCGGAACGGGCGCCAACCGCTCGGTGAAGGTGCACGGCGGGCTCATCCAGTTCAGTGGCTTGTACGCCCGGTCATCGGCGTGAATCGACACCGATCCGTCTGACTTGATCAAGATCAGCCGGTTCGCCATCGGCAGATGGGCGGTCAGCCGCCCCGCGTAGTCGACCTGGCAGCGGGCAATCACCAAGCGCACGGACGACAACCTATCCTCCGCGCTGAGGGTGGCTGGGACCGTTTGCCAGACTGGTCCGGTGGCCCGCCGAACGAAGAAGCACCTCCGCGCTGCCCGCCCGCTCAGCTCAGGGCACGCTAGCGAGGTGATCAAAGCCGACGGCACGTTCGATGTGCGTACGGTCCCCGGTACCGCGGCGGCCAAGAGCTACCGCTGCCCGGGATGCGGACAGATCATCCCCCCGGGCCAGCCACATCTGGTCGCCTGGCCCAAGATCCCGGGTCTGATCTCGGCCAGCGGGCTGGAGGAACGTCGGCACTGGCACACCAGCTGTTGGCAACGACGCCGATGAGCTCGCGCGGATTGCACAGCGTCCAGGTGGGCGACGTAGGCGCTCAGGTAGTTTTCCTGCACGGGCTGTTTGGTCAAGGAAAGAACTGGACGTCGATCGCCAACGCACTGGCCGATTCGTACCGCGTTCTGCTGGTCGACCTGCCGAATCACGGCCGCTCGCCGTGGACCGAACACGTGTCTTATCCCGAAGTTGCTTCGGCGGTTGGAGATCTGATCGATGCTCGCAGAACGGAGAACGGCAGTAGCGCTCCGGTGGCGGTTGTCGGTCACTCGATGGGCGGCAAGGTCGCCATGGCGCTAGCGCTGCTGCGACCAGCTCTGGTCGGGCGGCTCTGCGTTGTGGACGTTTCGCCGGTGCGCTATTCGACGCGGTCGAGCTTCGCTGAATTCCTGCGCGGAATGCGGCAACTTGATCTCGACCAGCTTCCCGACCGCGCTGCCGCGGATCAGGCCTTGACGCCATACGTACCCGATGCGAAGGTCCGCGGCTTCTTGCTCCAGAACCTGCGGCGGCAGCCGATCTCGCCGACCGAATCTGGCTCATCGGGCGTTGCGTGGCGATGGCAGCTCAACGTCGAACTGCTTGATGATCAGTTGGGCGAGCTCGGTGACTGGCCGACCGAGCTCTCCGGGCCTTATTTGGGACCGACTCTCTGGGTGGCCGGCGGGAACTCTCGCTATGTGTTGCCCGAGTACGCGCCGACTATGCGGCAGCTCTTTCCCCGGGTTCAGCTGGTGACGGTGAAGAAGTCCGGGCACTGGGTGCACAGTGATCAGCCGGAGGTGTTCCTGGCCATCCT
>DATFOP010000029.1:0-3000 GCA_035265505.1 Propionibacteriaceae bacterium
GGTGAGGAATCCGATTTCGATCCACCGGCGCTCGACCTTGTCCCGGCCGGACACCCGACGAATCCCCTCCCAGTGCAGTGAGAGCCCTTCCAGGAGCAGCAGGGGGAAGAAGTACCACCCCTGGTGGGCGACAACCCAGCGCATCAGCCGGCTCTTGGGGCGAGTGGCGCGTTCGGGCGTTAAGGCGAGGGCCGTCAAGGCGATGTCTGGGTCAGCCTCAACCTTGTTCGGGTTGGCGTGATGCCGGTTGTGCTTGCGCTGCCACCAGCCGTAGCTGATCCCCACCAACAGGTTCGCGATGACAAGACTGATCCAGTCGTTCCACCGCCCGGACTTGAAGATCTGGCGATGTGCGGCGTCATGGCCGAGGAACGCGATCTGGGTCATCATGATCGCGAGCACTCCGCCGGACAGGAGCTGCCACCAGCTGTCCCCAATCAAGACGAAGGCCGTCACCCAGGCCAGGAGGGCCGCAACGGCGCCGATCATTTTGGCCCAGTAATAGCCGTACCGTCGACGCATTAAGCCCAAGTCGTGGATGGCCCGGGTCAGTGCGGTGAACGAGCTGCCGGACTGGCTGGTCGCAGTTGATGTGGAGTGAGTCAGCAGAGTGGTCACAGAGGGCCGCCGATCGATTCAGACCATCTCGGTTGGGTCTGGGCGGCAGCAAATATGTTGCTCGTAAGTCGCGGACGTTGACGGCGACTTTCGGCCCCAGGCCGACTGCGATCAGCAGCACAACCAACTTTACCCGATAAACGCAGGCCGGAAACGTAGGCCGCCGTCGACGATCTTGTCAGCGATGGTGTGCAGCTTGATGTTGGTGCGCTGAACTGGCGCTTGAGCGCTTCGAAGGCTTCCTCGGCAGTCAATCCGTATCGGGCCATCAGAATCCCCTGGGCCCGCCCGACGCTCGCGCGGGCGGTTAGATGACGGCGAGCACGTTCCAGGACGGCTGGATGTCTCAGCTGTTCTAATAAACCACGTGATCAGGGCGCGAGTTCAGGTCGGTGGTTACCCTTCGCGCGTTGCGGGTAAAATCCGTGCGTTCTGACCCGCGCCCCCCGCGGTGTGCGCACAGGAAGACGACTATGAACCCCGACGATCCTCCCTGGGCGGAAGTGGCTGGGAGCAGCGGATCCCTCGAGAAAGCAGCACGGCAGTCGGCCGATAAACGCTCCGCCGAGGATGAGGACCTCCGCGAGAGCCTGGCCGGCCTCTCCCGGCTGGCGACGAACCGGCTCCGGCTGGAAGACCTGCTGACTCGCGTGGCCACCTTTGCCGTAAAGGCTATCCCTGGTGCCGACGGAGCTGGCCTTACGCTCCTCGAAGAGGACAGGTCGGACACGGTGGTGTCGACTGCGCCTTTCGTGTGCGAAATTGACGACGTCCAGTACGGAATGGGACAGGGTCCGTGCATCACTGCCGCCCGAGATGGCCGAACGGTCAGATCGGGCTCGCTAGGAGCGGATACGCGGTGGCCGCGGTTTGGCGGCACGATCGCCCGGCTCGGCGTGCACAGTGTGGTGTCGTTGCCATTGATCACCCCGGATGGAGTCGTCGGTGCAATGAACGTGTACGCGCACGCGAAAAACGCCTTCGACGACCGCGCTGCTGAACTGGGTGAAATCTTCGCGATCCCGGCAGCCGTTTCAGTGCAAAACGCTCAAGTTCTCGCCCGCACTCAACGGTTGGCGGCCCAACTGAAGTCAGCACTGGAGATCCGAGGCGTCATCGACCGCGCGATCGGCATCATGATGAGCCGGAGCGGCGGCACCGAGCATGAAGCCTTGGAGCGGCTGCGAGCCATGAGCCAGCACGAACATCAAAAGCTCGCTGTGGTAGCGGGACAGATCGTCGACGAGGCGGTCCGTCGGGCTCAGGCCCGTCATCACACCGACTGAGAGCGTCCGGCGCGTGGCTGTCACCACACCGACCGAGGGTGGGTGCCGTTAGGCAGAGCTTGATAGGCGGGCGTAGATTCATCGTGACGCGGCTTCACCATCCCTGGTCCGTACTGCCGCAGCCATTGGTTTCGGTGTCTTGCCGAACCAAACAGTGGAAGAAACGATCGGCGGGCGGATCCGCTTCCTCGGAGCGACGCTGTGGACGTCCCCGCAGATCTGCTCAGCCACGTCACCCAACTCGCCGCCAGCATCGGTGTCGATACTGATGTGCTGCACGTGCCACTGCTGGCGCTGGCCAGGGATCTACGCGTCGCCGTACCTTCCTACCGCGGGCTTCAGCTGACCGTCGTTCACAGTGGGCAGCCGGTGACAATGACCGACATGGTGGCGGTCGAAGCCGACGGAATTGTGCTCACTTCTCTCAGGGTGCCGCTGATCGCCGTGGACTCCGCCTACGACCCCGACAGCCGAGTCATCTTCTACGCTGCCAAGCGTGGGGCACTCGTCGACATGGCGGCCGATCTGGCTTTTGTTCTGAAGACATCGGTCCTCACCAAGAGCCACCAGCTTCTTTCGAACGGCGACGCTCGGGCGCAACCGGGACACCTTCAGACCGGCCGGGTCCTCGTTCTCGACGCCGACGTTCCCGCGGCCAGGGCTGCCTCCGGTTTGTTCGGGTTGTCAGAGTTCTCTGCGGTCAATCGCGCGGTCGGGATCATGATCGACGGAGGCCACAACCCCGATCACGCCTACGAAGAGCTGCGACGGGAGGCGACGACGGCCGGGGTGGAAGTCCACGTCTTCGCCGCCCGGATGCTGGGTCGTTGAGGAAAGCCAAGAGGGCTCGAAGCCTGCGCTTCGAGCCCTCTGCTAACTCAGAGAAGCTCCAGACTCGTACGGCATTGTCCCGGTCGGGAGCCCCGGTCAGTGACGCACGAATGCGCGCCGGACCCAGCTCCACCTTGACGACCGCTGAACGATCCGCGGCGCCCGGGGCAGGGCTGATTCGGCCAGCGATCTGGTCGCGCCGACGACGGCGTACGGAACCATGAGCATTGGCCCTCCTCCCACAAAGAGCACATCGACAAATGTG
>DATFOP010000030.1:0-11937 GCA_035265505.1 Propionibacteriaceae bacterium
TGGCGAAGAAGGGCGCTGCTCGACAACACCCGACGTCGCCCGCCACCCGCCGAATCCCAGGAGAGGGGCACCTAGGACCAACGTTCCCCTTATCTTCGACTTGGCCCGGGTCTGGCCTTGGCCATCATTGCCACTTACGGAGGGTTGTGAACACGTCTGGGCAGCCGCAGGATGTCGTCTTGCTGGTGGACATCGCCAATGTGATGGGATCGCGCCCGGACGGCTGGTGGCGCGACAGAGCATCAGCAGCCACTCGCCTCCTCAGCGTGCTGGAGCCTTTGAACGGTGCCGACGTCGCCCTTCCAGCCGAGCCGGGGAGCGTGCGGATTACTGAGGTCCGTGCCGTCGTAGAGGGTGCGGCCAAATCCGCTGAGGGTCCGGAGGCCGTGTCGGTACTGCGCGCCGATAGCGACGGCGACAGCGAGATCGTCGAGGAGGCGAATCGGCTGGCGGCTTCAGGCAAGGTACCGCTGGTGGTCACGGCTGACCGCGGGCTGCAGCGTCGCCTTCCCGAGCGGGCCCTCATTGCCGGGCCAGGGTGGCTGAACCGCCTAGTAGGACGCTAGACCGGTACATGATCGCTAGCGGGAGTGGATCAGGCGCGCAAGGGCGCACACAGCGTCGGGTTGTGGAGGTGGTCAGGCGCAGCGATTGAAGACAGCGTCACAAGCACCAGGTCCCGGCTGGCTACGGTAACTCCGTGACCCGGTACGTGATTATCGGCGCCGGAGCTATCGGAGGTGCCATCGGCGGGCGGCTAGCGCACGCTGGCCAGCAGGTCGTGCTGGTCGCCCGGGGTGATCATCTGGACGTGATGCAAAGCCACGGGCTGCGCATCCGGACGCCCACCGAGGACGTCACGGTGCCGGTTCATGCGGTGTCCGGTCCGGGCGACGTGCAGTTGCGCACCAGTGACGTGCTGGTTTTGGCCACCAAGACTCAGCAGCTGATGCCGGTGCTCAGCGAGTGGGCCGATGCCGACGTGTACGACGCCGAGGGGCTGATCGGCGCCGCCGGCGAACAGCTGCCCGTGTTCACCGCGACCAACGGCGTGGCCGCCGAGGACCTGGCGTTGCGGTACTTCAGCCGGGTATTCGGCATCTGCGTGTGGTTGCCTGCGACACGGCTGCAGCCGGGGGAGGTGATCCTGCGTGGCGTGCCGGTTGCCGGTGTGCTGCATCTGGGCCGGGTACCTCCTAGCACGACCGCCAGGGATTCGGAGCTGCTGCGGCGGGTCGCGGCGGACTGGACCGGCGCGGGCTACGACATCCGGCTGCCGGCCGATGTGATGCCTTGGAAGTACCGGAAGCTGATCAGCAACCTTGGCAACATCTTCGAGGCGCTCACCGGATCGAGCCGGGATGTCAGCAGCCTGCGCGAGGCGGCCGAAGCGGAGGCTCGTGCCATCTTCGACGCTGCCGGCGTCAGGTACACCGATGACGCCGAGGAGGCGGCGATCCGGGCGACGGGATTCAGGGTGGAAACCGTGCCTGGCGTGGAGGGCAGGTTGGGCGGCTCAACCTGGCAGTCGCTGGCGCGGGGGACCGGAGACATCGAGACCGACTACCTGAATGGAGAGATCGCCCTTCTTGCGCACCGCATCGGGACCACCGCACCGATCAACTCCAGGCTGGCACGGCTGGGTCGCCGAGCGGCTCTCACCGGTGCGCGGCCGGGCGATCTCAGCCCGGAGGCCCTGGCCGGAGATCTGCGAGGTCAGGCACTTCTGGGGGAGAACGACTGAGGTCCCAGTCTCACGGCTCTACCGCAGCGCCGCTGTCGAACACGTACCATGACGCAGCCGCGGCGCGATTAGGAGAGCCCGGTGACCTCGAATAGGCGCCACTCACCTGGGATGCCCCTTAGCGAGTGAACCCCGCGGTCGGCGAACCCGATGAGTGAACCGACCACCAGATCCTTCACCGTGCCCGACACCAGCACGCGGCCCTCGCCGGCAAGTGCCATGACCCGTGCGGCGATGTGGACCGCGATCCCTGCGACCTCTCCGTCCTGGATCTCGACCTCGCCGCTGTGCAACCCCGCTCGAATCTCGATGCCCAACGATCGGACCGCCGAGGCAATCTCCGAGGCGCACCGCACCGCGCGAGCCGGGCCGTCGAAGGTTGCCAGAAATCCGTCCCCGGTCGTGGCGACGTCCTTTCCCCGGTAACGGTCGAGATGCATCCGCACCAGCCTGTCGTGCGCAGCCCGAAGGTCGAGCCAGCGCTGATCACCAAGTCTGGCGGCCAGATCGGTCGAGCCCACGATGTCGGTGAACAGAACGGTGGCGAGGATGCGGTCCTGTGCAGGTGCGGGACGGGCCCCGGTCAAGAACTCCTCGATCTCGTCGAGGACCGGCTCGGCGTTCACGAAGGGCGGATACCAGTCAGCTCCTGGCAGCTCCACGTATCTAGCGCCTGGGATGTGCTCGCCGAGGTAGCGACCCATCGGCGCCCGGTAATGCCGGTTCTCGGCGCGGTGCACGATCAGCGTTGGAGCTTGGATGCTCGGCAGCACCGACCGTACGTCGACCTGAAGCACCCAGCGGTACATCCGGGTGGCCGCCGCGGGAGGCGCCGAGAGTCGCATGTAGCGACCAGCCCAGCGTTGCAGCTGTGGGTCGCCGGCCACACTGGGGGCCGAAAGCTCCAGCACGACGCCCGTTCCCCAGACGCGCTCCCAGATCTGAAGGAACCGCTCCGCCGCGTCCTCGGGCATCCCGATCGGGTAGTCGGGCGCTCGAAGCAGCCTGGCGAATGTGTTGATCAGCACGAGGGCCCGAATGCGTTGCGGGTAGGTGGCGGCAAACATCATGGCCATGGGTCCACCTTCGGCATCCCCAACCAGGGCGGCCGTCTCGGAGCCGGCAGCGTCCAGGACAATGCGTGCGTCGTCCATCCAGTGCTCCAGCGTCGGCAGCGCGCCCAGGGCCACGGGGTCCGAGAGGCCAGCACCTCGCTTGTCGAAGCAGATGACCCTGGCGAACTGGCCAAGACGATCCAGGTAGCGCGCCATCGACGGGTGCTCCCACATCGCCTCGAGGTTGCTCGCCCAGTTGCCGATGAAGAGTAGATCGTGGGCGCCGCGGCCGAAGACCTGGTAGGCGACGTATCCGTCTTCGCTCTTGGCGTACTGCGTCTCTGCGGCGCCCGTTGCCCAGATCGACGCAGGGTGACCGCCGGCGTTGCCGACCGGTGCGCCCGCGCGCCCCCGGTCTTCCTCCCGTTCCATCGCTCCCTTCCGGGCGCCAGGCTATCGCGCCGCACGAGCCGGGGATCCTGCCAGTGACCGAGCGGCACCAGGCCAAGTGACGCAGTCAAGTGTGTGGGCGCCTGGCAGGGGCGCCTGAAGCACCGCCTCTACCCCGTCGGTTGTCAGCTGGCGGCGGCTGAGCCTTCGAGGAGCGGAAAGCCCTTCAGGATTTGCTGCAGGTGCATCACCTGCCGCGGGATGAACCCGGCAATCGTGAACCCGACGACGTCGACGGCCCGGTCAATGTCGGCGATAGTGCGTCGCACCTGTGCGCTGGTCAGGCCGTTGGGTTCGGCGCCGAGGCCGAGCACGATCTCGTTGCTGTCGATGGTGTCGACGTCGAAATGGACGGCGACCCGGGAGCAACCGGTACCGGCGAGCCAATCGAGGAGCGGCGTGCTCGACTCGCGCAACTCGTCGGGGCTGAAAGACTGAAGGCCCCACTCGGCCAGGTGCGGATAGTCGTCGTCGGTCCAGGAGTGCAGTCCGACCAGGGCGACCCGGTCAGGTTCAACGGTCGCCGGAAGCACCGCCTGCACCTCGGGGTCACCGTGCCCGGTGAGCGCTGAAACGGCCATCGCGTGGTAGCCGGGGTACTGGCTTGCACCGGTACCGATGTCGGGGTGGGAGTCGATCCAGAGGATCGCCAGGTCGTCGCCGTACCGGTCAGCGAGTACGGAGAACGGCGCGACGCTCACCGAGCACTCGCCGCCGAGGGTCGTAATCCGCGCCGGATTGTGTTGACGGATGATCTCCAGGGTGCGGGCGAGCTGCTCGACGAGGATCGTCTTGGCTTCCACGCCGTCGCGTTCGGCCAGGCCCTCGTCGGTCATGGTGACCGGTGCGGTGACCGTCGGGCCGTCGTGCGGCGGCAGAACCGCTTCGAGTACCGCCGCCCCGACCGCGTACCCACGGCGGCCGACGTCGAAAGGGAACTCGGAGGCGAACTGGTGCACGCTCACCGTGCCAACGCCCTGCCACTGCGGCCAGACCAGGCGGAGGTTGACGTCGGGCGATGACTGCTTCGAGTGGGCCACTAGAGCCTCATCTTTCTGCCAAGGAACGCCATAATCATGCTCAGTGCGCCGACGCCAACTCCTCACCGAGGGCGTCGTACAGTTCGCCGCAGCCGATCTCGCGTTGGAGTGCCTGGTCACCGCCGTCGAAGTACTGCCCCTGCTCGGTGTAGATGAGGCGGGTGCCCCCTTGGGTCGAGAAGAGCTCAACACTCGCAAGGGACGCCGAGCTTGGGCGGCCGTCAATCGTCATCACATAGCTGAACACGAGGCGTTCGTCAGGGACGATGTTCAGATAGCGGGTGTCGGTCGTGATCGGCGGACCATCGGCATACCGGAATCGGCTCGTCTCGTGGCCGGAGGACCGGAAGTCGGAGGTGAACTTCTCGACCTGCCACCCCTCGCCCTCCGCGAACCATCGACGTTTGCGGTCGGAGTCAGAGAACGCCCTGAAGACGTGCGCGGCGTCCGTCGGGTAGGTCCGTTCGACGACGAAGGTGGCGTGGTTGATTGGTTGAGTCTTCATTGCTCGTCTTCTCCGATCTCAGCCGGTGCGGCGGCGTGCTCCGCTGCTAGCAGGGCGCCGAGTCGGTCCAGGCGTCTCTCGGTGAGGGCTCGACGAGCCTGAAGCCATTGCTCGGCGATGTCGAGGCCGCCGGGGGCAATGGCGCAGGTGCGCACTCTCCCGACCTTCTTGGTGCGGATCAGGTCACTCTGCTCCAGAACCTGCAGGTGTTGTACCACCGCCGCAAGGGAGACCGCGAGCGGCGCAGCGAGTTCACTGACCGAGAGTGGCCCGTCGCCCAGCCGCTCGAGTAGTGACCTACGTGTGGGATCTGCCAACGCTTGGAAGACAGAGTCGACACTCATCGACACCTCCAATACTTAAGTCAACACTTGACAAATACACGTCAGACGCACGACACTTAAGCACCTACTGAAGTATTGCACTCAATTCGGAGGCGCACCATGGCATCCACCCCGACATCCGCCGACAAGGTGTTCTTCGCCGTCAGTATGTCCTTGGACGGCTACATCGCCCCCGCGGGAATGGACCTCGAACACGCCGATGACCCGTCCCACAACGACTGGGGGCGCCAGTGGGCGGCGCTACAGAGTTGGCTCTTTCCGCAACGCTTCTTCCGCGAGAACCTCAACCTGGGCGAGGGCGGCGAGACCGGGCCCGATAACGACATGGCGCAGGAAGTCTTCGAACGCACCGGCGCGAGCATCCTCGGGAAGCGTATGTTCGACGGCGGTGAGCGGTTCTGGCCGGAACAGGCACCCTTCCACACGCCGGTCTTTGTCGTGACTCACATCGAGCGGGCACCGTGGGAGCGCCCCGGTGGCACTACCTTCCACTTCATCAAGGACGGCATCGAGTGCGCTCTAGCCCAAGCCCGGGTGGCCGCTGGTGGTGGCGACATCCGGATCGGCGGAGGAGCCAACCTCATCCAGCAGTACCTCAACGCCGGGCTGGTGGACGAGTTCACTATCTCCCTCGCGCCCGTAGTCCTGGGGGCGGGCACTCGGCTATTCGACTGCATCGAGTTCGGACGGGTCGGCCTGCAGCTGGTCGACACCGTCCCCTCACCGCGAGTGACCCACCTGAGGTATGCAGTCAGCCGCCCGTAGCGCCGGAAGTCACCCACTCGCGGGTCCGCAGCAGGGAACCCGAAGCGCTTACTCAGGATCGGATTGACTGCGGTGTTTCCCGAGCTCGACGGGAGCGTTGGTGGACTCATCCGGGCTGGCCGACGTCCTTCGGCCATGTCCACGCGTAGAAGACGACGGCCGCGAGCAGGGCTGACTCGATGAGGCTGCCGAGGACGTAGTAGCTCCACTCACCGATGCTTGCGGCGACGATGCTGGCCATAGAGGGCTGCCAGGGCGACGTTGACGATCCGGTTGAGCTGCGGTCGCAAGACAAGAACGCAAAAGACCATCAGGCTAGGGATCACGACATAGGCAGTAGTCCCCACGAGAAAGGTCTGGTTGACAGCGAAGCCGGCGACCTCGCCAGCCTCGACGTCGGCTCGGAAGTCGGGACGGTAGAGGCTGAACAAGTCGACGTACGCAAAGACAAACAGCATCGACGCCCAGAGCGCGGAAAACTTGACCCGCACGTTCACTGGGGACGGTTCAAGGTGCGTTCCTCCGGCTCCCATGGGTGTCCTCTCAACTCCGCTGATCAGTTAACAACCTGCCCCCATCAATATTGCGTTGCCCACACCCGACTAGCCGTGGCGGCATTCCTGACCACACGGAGTCGTTGTTGATCATGGCGGTCACTGCCAGCCGCATCGGCAGGGCAAAGCACCGCTGGTGGTGGCGCCTTCCGGCATAGTGTGAGGAAATGAGCGAGCTCACGCCCTACCTATGCGTCTCCGGCGCCCGTCAAGCCATCGATTGGTACGCGCGAGCCTTTGGCGCGGTCGTCACCTACGACCCGATCGTGATGGATGACGGTCGTATCGGTCACACGGAGCTGAGCATCGACGGCGCCAGACTGATGCTGGCCGATGAGTTCCCCGAGGCGGGCGTTGCCGGCCCAGCGCTGGATCGTGGGGCTGCGGTCACTTTGCATCTCACGGTGGATGACGTCCAGGAAGTGACGGCGCGTGCCGTACAGGAGGGTGCGCGGTTGGACCGCGGTCCGGAGGCCGGCGAGGAGGGCCAGGTGGCAGTGCTTCGCGATCCGTACGGTCACCGCTGGTTTCTGAACGGTCCGGCGTGATCGGGGTGGGCTGATCAGCTGATTGGCGCCTGTCGGCGGTGAGCGGTTCCCTGGATCCCGGGCCCCAGGCACTCCGGAGCGTCAGCTCGACTGGGAGGAGTAACACCGTATGCGTCAGGTCGTGTACTCAGTGGCGATGAGCCTGGACGGCTACATTGCCGGGCCACGGGGCGAGGCGGATTGGATCGTCATTGACCCCGACATCGACTTCGCAGCGATGTTCGCGCGCTTCGATGCGATCCTGATGGGCCGGAAGACGTACGAGACGACGCGAACCGCACAGGGTGGCGGCTCGATGCCGGGTGTGGAGTCCTACGTTTTCTCGGGGACGCTGCGGCAGGCCGACTGCCCGGGCGTCACGGTTTCAGACGATCCGTCACATACGGTGCCAGCGCTGAAGCAGCAGTCGGGCAAAGACATCTGGCTGTTCGGTGGTGGAGTGCTGTTCCGCAGTCTGCTTCAGTCTGGGCTCGTCGATCAGGTGTCGGTCGCAGTGATCCCGGTCCTGCTCGGGGGAGGAATGCCCTTGCTCCCCGATTCGCCGAAGAGAGCCGGGCTGCAACTGGTCAAGCACCAGGTTTTTGCAAAGACGGGCACAGTTTCGCTGGAGTATGCGGTTGCTCATTGAGCCTCCGAGAAGAGGAAGTGGTCCGTGATCAACTTCAATGGCCGAACCGTGCTCGTGACCGGGGCGAGTGGTGGGATTGGTGGCGCCACGGTGCGTCATCTCGTCAACGCTGATGCCGACGTGATCGCCAGTGGACGGTCCGAGGAGACCCTGGAGGCGCTCGCCACCAGCACCGGCGCGCGGGTCTTGGCGTTCGACCTCGCCTCAGAGGACAGCGTGCGTGATGCTCTTGAGGGGCTCGACCTGTGGGGGAGTGGTGAACTGCGGCGGGTTCGGCGGCGAGATCGCGACTCCGATGGACAGCGACATCGCCGTATTCGACCAGGTTATCAACGTCAACGCCCGTGGCGCCCTGCTTGTTATCAAGTACGTATCCCGCTCGATGATCCGGCTCGGCAGGGGCGGCTCGATTGTCAATGTCTCCAGTCAGGCCAGCTTGGTGGCGCTTTCCGGTCATATCTCGTATGGCTCCTCCAAGGCGGCTCTGGACAACATCACGCGCGTGTCCGCCCTCGAACTGGGCAAGTACAACATCCGGGTCAACAGCGTGAACCCCACGGTCGTGATGACCCCCATGTCTGCCTGGTACTGGGGGCGTGAGGACATCGAGGGCCCGTTCCTGGAGTCCATGCCGCTCGGCCGGTGGGCCACCGAGGACGAGATCGCCGCACCGATCACCTTCCTGCTCAGCGACGCCGCCTCGATGATCACGGGGGTGTCGCTCCCGATCGATGGCGGCTATACCTGCCGCTGACCCACGTCCCCTTCTGGTTTCACACCTCGACACCGCAGGACCGACCGGCGAGCGGTCGGACGTCGCGGGCTACGCGTGAGGCGCCTTGTCCAACCACGCGAGCACCCGCGTGCCGTGGAGCGTGAGCCACTTGGACGGCTCGCCGGGCGGCACGTCCACCTCGAACCACACGCGCCCAGGGTGACGGCGTTCCTGCAGCCAGGTGCCATCAGGGCGGCGGGCGGCGCGGATGGCCTCGATCGCGTCGGTGAGTCGTGGATCGGGCGCGGTGTCGTCGTACAGCGCCGCCGCCCGGAAGTAGTCTGCCGCGTTGAGCACGCTGTAGAACCAGCGGAACGGGTACGCGAACGACGTCACCCACGGTCCGACGAGCTCGCCCGTTGACAGGGTGCGCATCAGTCGGCGCTGGAGCAGGTACTCCTCGCCGGATCGACGGGCCTCGCGCAGGGTGTCATCGCCGCCCGTGGCGGCCTCGTAGTACAACAGGCCCCTCAGAGAGTTGAGCGTGGAATGGAACGACGAGCGGGTCGAGCCCTCGACCCAGTCGCAGTTCCAGCCGCCGTCGGCCAGGCGATGGTCCAGGAACCACCGCGCGATTCCCGAGACATCCGCTCCGAGCCACGCGCCGTTGGCGAGGGTGTACGCGTTGATGCAGCAGTCAACCTCGCCGCCCCAGTACGGCAGGTCGTCGTATTCCCAGCGGCTGTTCGCGGCGAGCAGGTCGGCGGTGCCGGCGAGGGCGGCGGCATCGAGGCCCCAGTCGCGGAGCATGTTGAGCGTCCACGTCGTCGCGGTCCACGGCTGCCCGGTGCCCTCGGCAGCCTGGGGACCGCGGAAGTCGAAGTCGCTGGGGAAGTACGCCCCGCCCGCCCACTGCCCGTCGGGATCCTGCAGCGCGAGCAGCCGAGCGCCGAACCCCTCCGTTGCGATGCGAGCCCGGGTCGCGCGCCACACCTCCTGCGGCGCTCCCACCAAGTCGCGCTCAACCTGCCAGCGCAGCGTCGGGTCGGCGTCGAGCAGCCAATCGAGCAGTGCCGGGTCGAGGTCCACCGTCGGCAGGCTACCTACCGCCATCGACACCCGGACCTGCGGCATTGACGAATGTGAGCCCCCCGCGTCTGTGGCCTTGTGCGGAGAGATGGGGGTCGAGGTGGTCGGGTTGCCGCGCATTTGTGGCGTTGTGCGGAGAGATGGGGGTCGAGGTGGTCGGGTTGCCGCGCATTTGTGGCGTTGTGCGGGGAGATGGTGGCTGAGGTGGTCGGGTTGCCGCGCGTCTGTGGCGTTGTGCGGGGAGATGGGGGTCGAGGTGGTCGGCTTGCCGCGCATTTGCGGCCTTGTGCGGGGAGACGGGGTCGAGTTGGTCGGGTTGCGGCGCATTTGTGGCCTTGTGCGGGGAGATGGTGGCTGAGTTGGTCGGGTTGCCCCGCGTCTGTGGCGTTGTGCGGAGAGATGGGCGCCGAGTTGGCCGGGTTTTCGTCAAGCCGCGCTCAGCTCGTCCTTGGCGGAGAACCGGTCGGGCATGTCTGCTCGCATCCATGCCACGATCCAGCCGACTTCGAGGGCTGCGTCGGCGAGGTACATCGGAGAAATCCGTCCGGCCGGCACATAGATCAGGTCGATCCCCGCAAGCACCGCAGCAGTGCCCAGGCCGAGCCGCCGCGCCTGGCGGATGCTGGCTGCGGATGACGATGTGCGCAACTGCGTGAGTCCGTTGGCAATCAGCAACCCCGCAACGGTCTTGACCAGCCATCGATCTGTCTTCGGACCGAACACGACCTCAAAACTGTTGATGTGCAGCAGCGGCCACAGTCCACCGACAAGGTTGGCGAAGCCGTGCACCCGGCTGAGCGCGACAGCATTCATGAGCTCGTTCGATCCGTCGTCATCGACCGTCAGGCCTCCGCTCGATCTGCAGCCAACGCTATGACGCGTGCCGTAGCGCCGTGGCGTCAGTCTCGTGCCCCCTTGTGTGGTACAGCTTCATCGCTTGGCCCGGCGCGGCGGAAGGCCACTTGCGAAGGATGATTCTGGTCTCCACTCGGCCGATCAACTCGCATCGGCCGCTTCAGCACCGGGAGGATGTCATGGGCAAGTCATCATCACGACCGTGATCACCGTCGACGGATTGATCGAGGATCCGGTACCGGCCCCGGAGGGCTGGTTGATCTTGGAAGGTGACCACGAACCGCCGGAGTTCGAGATGTGGCAAAACGCCGCCGGCATGCTGATTGGCCGGAAGAACTACGAGGGATTCGCCGCATATTGGCCTTCGGCGGCTGGAGACGGGCGCTGGGACGACATGCTGAACCCGATGCCGAAATGGGTGGCCTCCACAACGCTCACTGCCCCGCTCGAGTGGAACGCCACCCTCATCGAGGGCGACGTGGCCGAAGCTGTTCAACGGCAAGGACGACACGATCGCGATCTGATCAGCTCTGGATGTGGGGCCTTCGCGCGTTTCTTGGTGGAGCACGGCCTTGTCGACGAGTTGATGTTCTGGGTCAACCCGACGATCCAGGGCCCCGGTGATCGGCCGTTCCACGAGGGTGATCCCATCGACCTCAAATTCCTCGACTCACAAAGCTTCGAGTCGGAGGTTGTCCTGCTGCGCTACCAGCCGGCGGGCCGCTTCGCACCTAAGCCACTCGGCGGCGCCTCAGCGGAATAGACCACGATGGCGGCGGAGCGGCGGTCTCAAGATCGTGGTTATTCCTCCACCGACGTCTGTGGAGGATTAACCACAGTTGTCCTACAGGACGTCGATCAGGACCTTTCCGACTGCTCCGTCCTGAACGGCCTGGTGGGCATCGGCGGTCTTTGCCAGCGGGAACCGGTGCAGCGGCAGGCCAGCGTCTTCGGCGACCGGCAGTGCGTCGTCGACGAGCGCAAGCGTGATGTCATCCACGGCGGCCCTCAAGGCCGCGTCGCCGACGGTATAGAGCAGAACGAATTGGTAACGCAGGTTCTTCATCATGTTCTGCCTGACATCGAGCGTGAACTCCGCGCCGCCGTCGTTGGCGTAGATGGCAACGGACGCTCGAGGCTTGACCACATCAAGGTTGAGCTGCGCGTTCACTGCTGCCGCGACCTCGACAACGAGGTCGACGCCCTCAGGCGTGACTTCCTTGATGGCGGTTGCGGCGTCCTGGTCGCGGTAGCTGATGACATGGTGGGCGCCGGCCGCCGTCGCGAGCGCCGCCTTAGCCGCGCCGGAGACAGTTGTGAGGACCGTGGCACCAGCCCAGCGCGCGAGCTGGATGGCGGCATGACCCACCGCACCCGCGCCTCCGGCCACCAGCACCACCTCGCCCGCGAGGGCACCCGGATGCAGCCGCTCCGGTCCGTCCTCTGACACGGTCAGGGCACGGTGAGCGGTCATGGCCGGTACACCGAGGCTGGCGCCGATGTCGAAGCTGGTGCCGCCGGGAAGTCGTACGACCCGGCCCGCCGGAAGGTTCGTGTACTCCTGCGCTGTACCCGTCGGCCGCTGGTGGCCAGCGAGATATACCCAGACACGATCCCCCACGGCAAGGTCGACAACCCCCTCCCC
>DATFOP010000031.1:0-2086 GCA_035265505.1 Propionibacteriaceae bacterium
ATCTCCGAACCACATATGGGAGAGCTCGTGCAGGATCGTGTTCGCTCGAACCTGATGAGCAGCCTTGGTCTGCCGGCTCCGGAACACGTAGTCGTCGCGGATCACCACGCACCCGACGTTCTCCATGGCCCCGCTGTTGTACTCCGGGACGAACACCTGGTCGTACTTGCCGAAGGGATAGGGATAACCGAAGTGCCGCTCGAAGACACCGAATCCCGAGGCCGTGATTTCATGTAGGCGATCACCATCGAGATGCGGCGCCAGGGAGTGGCGGCACAAGATCGACATCGGCACTCGTCCGGGCGCGGTGTCGTGACTGCGCTGCTCGACGTGGTACTCGCCGGCAACCACGGCGGTCAGGTACGTAGAGATCGGCAGCGTCTCGGCGAAGACATGCCTGGTCACGCCGCCGTCATGATCAATCTGTCCGAGGGGCTCGCTGTTCACGCAGGCGCCGTTCGAGACGACAGTCCAGCCGGAGGGGGCGAGGACAATGATCGAGAAGCGGGCCTTGAGGTCGGGTTGCTCAAAGCAGGCGTAGACCCGGCGGGCGTCCGCCACCTCGAATTGGCTGTAGAGATAGATCCGCTCATCGGCCGGGTCGACAAAGCGATGTAGACCGTCCCCGCTACGGCTATATCGGAAGGTCGCCGCAACGCTCAGCACATGCTCACCGGGCGTCACCGAGAACGGCAGCCGAGAGTCGGCGAAGCTGCTCGGATCCAGCTGGATCCCGTCCAGCATGGCGCTGATGACTGAATCGGCGATCAAATCGATGTGGCAACTGCCGGTGGCAACTGCCGAGAACTGCACTGTCGATGTGGATCGAAACGTGATGTCCGGTTGATCAACTCCTCGACCAGTCAGGTCGATCTCGACCTGGTAGGCGCGGGTCTTGATCAAGGCAAATCGTTCTCGAGCCTCTGCCCGCGTCAGGTTTTCCGGATACATGACGTCGATCTTGCCATGTGGTGCAGGCTGTGGCCCGGCGTCTCTTCTAGGCTGGCGGGATGGGAAGGCCGGCGAAAAAGCGCGAGCACAAGAAGGACAAGCGCGAGACGGATAAGCGCGAGAAGGATAAGCACGCGAAGGGCCAGCACAACAAACATCACAAGGCGAAAGAACCTCGCCAGAGTAAGTCCGTGCCCAGTATCGAGCTGGAGGGTGCCGGCTTGCCCGTGAGCGAGGCCCTTGGCGCCTCCACTCCAGTTGCCCCGACGAGCGTGGTGGACTTCTGGTTCGACCCGATCTGCCCCTGGACCTGGCTCACCTCGCGGTGGCTGCTGGAGGTTCAGGAGGTGCGGCCCGTGAAGGTTGCCTGGCGCCTGCTGAGCCGGTCGGTCCTGAAGGACGGCGCGGATGTATCGGAGGACATGCGCGCTGACCACGATGCCGATCGGGCGCCCGTTCGGGTCGCCTTGGCAGTTGGCGAGCAATTCGGTCAGGAGCAACTGGGGAGTTTCTATACCGCCCTGGGCACCAGGATTCATGTCCGGAAGGAAGGCTTCGGCCGGGAAGTCCTCGTGGCGGCGTTGGCCGACGTCGGGCTGCCGACTGAACTGGCCGATCTTGGCTACCTGGGAGATAACGACGACGCCCTGCGCCGCTCACACGGCGAGGCGATGGAGCTCGTCGGCTTCGAGTCCGATTCGCCCGTCACACGGATCGACGGCGCCGCCTACTTCGGCCCCATCTTCTCTCCACGTCCTCAGGGTCAGCAGGCTGGGCAGGTCTTCGACGCGATCACCATGCTGGACTCGTTCTCGGGCTTCCGCGAGTTGAAGCGGGCCCGCCCAGAGGAGCCGATCTTGGACTGATCGCCCCACTCGGCGCGGCTGCACGTCCACGACCGAAGTGACATAGTGCTGCCATGCGCGTACACATCGGTAGCGACCACGCCGGGTTCGAGTTGAAGAACTATCTTGTCTCCTCCTTGATCTCCGAAGGCCACGACGTCGTCGATCATGGACCCGAGGCCTACGACGCGGAGGACGACTATCCGGTGTACTGCATCCCGGCAGCCGAAGGGGCAGTCGCAGAGCCGGGGTCGCTGGCGATCGTGATCGGTGGTTCCGGCAACGGTGAG
>DATFOP010000032.1:0-4977 GCA_035265505.1 Propionibacteriaceae bacterium
CCGAAACCGGCTTGAAACGGCTACAAGCTCAGTCAAGGTAGTCCCGGAGGACCTGAGAGCGGGATGGGTGGCGCAACTTGCTCATTGTCTTGGACTCGATCTGGCGGATCCGCTCGCGCGTGACGCCATAGACCTTGCCGATCTCATCCAGGGTCTTCGGTTGCCCGTCGGTGAGTCCGAAACGCATGGAGACCACCCCGGCCTCACGCTCGCTCAAAGTGTCGAGGACGTCGTGCAGCTGCTCCTGCAGCAGGGTGAAGCTCACCGCATCCGCGGGAACGACCGCTTCAGAGTCCTCGATCAGATCACCGAACTCAGAATCGCCATCCTCGCCCAGCGGCGTGTGCAGCGAGATCGGCTCGCGGCCGTACTTCTGCACCTCAACGACTTTCTCAGGGGTCATGTCCAGCTCGCGAGCAAGCTCCTCCGGCGTGGGCTCGCGGCCAAGGTCCTGCAGCATCTGCCGCTGCACGCGGGCGAGCTTGTTGATGACCTCCACCATGTGCACCGGGATGCGGATGGTCCGGGCCTGGTCCGCCATCGCACGGGTGATCGCTTGCCGAATCCACCACGTGGCGTACGTCGAGAACTTGTAGCCCTTGGTGTAGTCGAACTTCTCCACCGCTCGGATGAGCCCGAGGTTGCCTTCCTGGATCAAATCCAAGAAGAGCATCCCGCGGCCCGTGTAGCGCTTGGCCAGCGAGACCACTAACCGCAGATTGGCCTCCAGTAGGTGGTTTTTCGCCCGCCGCCCGTCCTCGGCGATCCAGTCGAAGTCGTCGAGCTGAGCAGCCTTGATCTTGGCATGGTCGTCGTTGAGCTTTTCGTCCGCGAACAGGCCGGCCTCGATCCGCTTGGCCAGCTCCACCTCCTGCTCGGCGTTCAGCAGCGCGACCTTGCCGATCTGCTTGAGGTAGTCCTTAACGGGATCTGCCGTCGCCCCAGCCGCCATCACCTGCTGTTCAGGCTCGTCGGCATCGTCGGCTTCGGACAGCGTGAAGCCCTCGTCTTCGACGAGCTGACCCTCAAGCTTGGCTTCCTCGGCTGGCTCAAAAGTCGACTCGTCGACATCGTCCAGTGAGCGCTTCTTGCCCACGGTGACAACGACCTCTTCGCTCTCAAGATCAACGAGAACGTCAGCGGTCAGCTGGATGTCGCTGACCAGCTCCTCGACCGATATCTCTACATCGTCAAGGTCTTCGGTGACGATCTCTGGTTCACCCTTGTCGGTCACGATGGTGATGTCGTCGGCAGCTGGCTCGGCCACCGTGATGTCGTCGGCAGCTGGCTCGGCCACCGCCTTCTCGGCCCGCTTGCTCGCCGCCTTCCCCACCGGCTCCTCGACAGCACTTACCGCTGCCTTCTTAGCCTTCTTGACGGTGGACTCCTTCGCCGACCGCTGCGAGTCGTTCGTCTTGCTGGCCGGCGCCTTACTGACCGACGACTTCCCGGCAGACGCCTTACTCGCTGGGGATTTGGTGACAGTGGCTGTTGCTTGACGTGCCCGGACGGGGTTCGCTCCGACTGCAGGGACAGATGATTGTGCTTTGGAGGGGGGCGTCACAAAGAACCTCTCGAACTAGCGAGTGCCGGCTGACCAACGAAACTAGGGCAGGCAACGCCCATCGGAAGTCAATAGGCGCTCCGATCGGTATTCTGACACGAACCTCCAAATCTCCCGTGATCTGCTCAGCAAGTGCACCGGCATGTCGGCTAAGGGAGCCCGAGAGGCGGGAAACGGGCTGCGACTGATCAGACGCTGACCTCGGCCTTGACGGCGAGCACGGGACAGGACGCGTCAAGGAGTATGCGCTGCGCATTACTTCCCAGCAACCGTTTCCCCACCGGTGATCGGCGTCGCAGACCAATGATGATGAAGTCTGCCCCTTCTGACTCCGCCACATTGATGAGTTGTTCGGCCGGTTCGATCCCGGCGTCCCCCGCCCGGATGCTGTGGGGGATACCAGTCGCCGCCAGCTCGGCCTTGAGGGCCGCGAGCTCCTCGTCGGGCGAGGCATGCACCACGACTAGCTTCGAGTTCCGGATCCGTGCTTCGTCAAGGGCGCGGGACAGTGCAGCGCGTCCCTCGGGAGCCGACGAATAGCCAACCACGATTACCGACGTCGCCAGGGCAGCACCACCGTCACCTGACACTCCGGCCGCCGGTGTCGCCTGCGACATCACCGCACCTCCCAATTATGGACCGGTTCGTTACTGTGCATTGCCTCCACGTACGACGCCAACATGTCGCGCAGGGCATCGGCTCGCGAGGAACCGTCGCGTTCCCTATTGGCCACTGCGGCAGTTTGCCACGTGGCCCCGTTGACCGCACCCACGCAGCGGCGCTCGATGATGTCGAGCAAGCGGCCGATCTCACCTTCGTCGACCTCCCACAGCCGCAGGCCTTCGGCGGCCAGGGGCAGCAACTTGCGAAGCACGAGCTCGACGACGCTGACCTGACCGATCTGCGGCCAGTAGACATCCGCGGCGATCCCGTGTCGTACGCCGGCCGCGAAGTTCTCACTCGCCGCGGAGAATGACATCTGGCTCCACAGCGGTCGATCCTCATCTGCCAGCGCGCGGACCAGACCGGCGAAGAACGCAGCATTCGCCATGGTGTCCACCACGGTCGGGCCCGCCGGAAGGACCCGGTTCTCCACCCGAAGGTGCGGAACGCCCGCCCGGATGTCGTAGACCGGCCGATTCCACCGGTACACCGTCCCGTTGTGCAACCTCAACTCATCGAGCGTGGGCACTCCCCCGGCATCAAGTACCGATAGCGCGTCTTCCTCGGTGCTGATCGGCAGCAGCGCCGGAAAGTACCGGGAGTTCTCCTCGAACAGATCGAAGATCGAGGTGATCCAGCGCTCCCCGAACCACACTCTGGGCCGTACGCCCTGAGCCTTCAACTCCTCGGGGCGGGTGTCAGCGCTCTGCTCGAACAAGGGGATACGCGATTCTGCCAGGAGTGCCTTGCCGAACAGGAACGGCGAGTTGGCGCCAACCGCCACCTGGACACCGGCAATAGCCTGGGCAGCATTCCAGTACCCGGCAAAATCGTCCGGGCTGACCTGTAGGTGTACTTGGGTCGAGGTGCACGCCGCCTCAGGCATGATCGTGTCGGAGAACATCTGCAGCCGCTCGACGCCGTCGATGACGATCTCTAAATCCTCGCCGCGGGCCGCCACGATCTGTTGGTCCAACAAGGTGTAGCGCGGGTTCTGGCTCACGCTGTCCAGCGTCACATGGTCAGCGCGCAGCGTCGGCAAGATGCCGATCATGACAAGCTTGCTGCCAGCTTCGTAAGCCCGTGGATCGGCGTCGTTCAACGACTTGCGGACCGACTCCTCGAACGAGGTAAACCCCCCGCCGGACAGCTGCCGAGGCGCCACGTTGATCTCGATGTTGAACCGGCCGAGCTCGGTCTGGAACGATGGATCGGCGATTGCCGCCAGCACCTCCGCGTTGCGCATGGCGGGCTGGAAGTCGTCGTCAATCAGGTTGAGTTCGATCTCCAGACCGGCCATCGGGCGATTGAAGTCGAATCGGGATTCCGTCAGCATTCGCGCCAGGGCATCCAGGCAACGTCGGATCTTCTCCCGGTGCAATTTCCTCGCCTTCCGAGTGAAAGTCGTCTGGTCGACCTCAGCTCCCATGAGGCCTATTGTCTCGCTGGCTTGATCGCGCGTGCTAGACCCTGCCGTGCTTACTCAGTCACCGGCCGATGCGAAGCGGTGACGCCGGAGCCGCTTTAGGGTCTGCTCGACTGCTCGTCCAGGCAGGCTCACCCGATCCAGCGACGCCCGTGAGGAACGGGTTACGCTGACGGCCGTGCCCGCCGATACGTCGACCAAACTCGAGCCGCCCCTAGCCGACCGCCGAGTTCACCGTCGCGTTCATCACGGGGATGTCTTCGAGGATCCGTACGAGTGGCTGCGCAACAAGGAGGATCCGGACGTCCTTGGCTACCTCGAGGCGGAGAATGTCTACACCCAGTCCCAGACGGCGGATCTGAATGAGCTGTCCGACGCAATCTTCGCTGAGATCAAGAACCGGACGAAGGAAACCGATCTCGGCGTGCCCACCTACACCTCGCATCCCGGCGGAGCCGCCTACTGGTACTACGACCGAACAGTCGAAGGCTCGGAATACCCGATCTATTGCCGAGTCGTCGCCAGTGATCCCAGTACCCCCCCGGACATCGAGGGCGACATTCCCGGTGAAGAAGTGCTGTTGGACGGCAACCTCGAGGCAGGCGAGTCGGAGTTCTTCTCGATCGGCGCGCTGAGCGTCTCCGTGGACGGGCGGCTGCTGGCCTACTCCACCGACCACAGCGGTGACGAGCGCTTCGTGCTGCGGATCAGGGACCTCCAGTCCGGAGAGCTGCTACCCGACGAGATCCGCGACATCGGCTATGGGGCGACCTGGGCGCAGAACAGCCACCTCTTCTATACGCGGGTGGACGAGGCTTGGCGACCGTACGCGGTACTGCGGCACCGACTCGGCACCGATCCGGCCAAGGACACCGAAGTCCTCAGTGAAGCCGACGAGAGATTCTGGGTCGGAGTCGACGCCAGCCGCGATGACCGCTGGGTGATTCTGGGGGCGGCAAGCAAGCTGACCTCGGAGTATCGGCTGCTCAGCACTGAGGATCCGGAGGGTGAGCCACGGATCGTCGCGCCGCGGCGACAGGGTGTGGAGTACGACGTGGAACCAGCCGGGGACCGGCTGCTGATCGTGCACAACGATGGTGCCAAGGACTTCCAGCTCGCTGAGGCGCCACTGGATGCCACGGGTCCGGAACAGTGGAAGACCATCCTGCCGCACGAACCCGGCGTTCGCCTTCTCTCGGTAAGCGCCTACGCCGGTCACGGCGTGCTCTCCTTACGTCGTAACGGGTCCACCGTCTTGCACGTCCTCCCCAGGGACGATGACGGCAACTTCTTGCCCGGGGCCGACGTGCAGTTTGAGGAACCC
>DATFOP010000033.1:0-3979 GCA_035265505.1 Propionibacteriaceae bacterium
TACGCGATGCGCTCCCGCATGTCGGGTGGCAGATCGGGAGACGACGAGGGGTCAGGAAGCCGTTGCAGTCCGGTGAAAGGCGGCAGCGGCGATTCCGGGCCAAGCTCGGCGGCGAGCACGGACAGCGTGGTCTGGCTCACCGCTCCCGCCGACATGCTTTCGACCCTAGCCACCACCGCATGCACGATCTCGCGAGGAGTTGTCTGGTCGGCGAGGCATCCCTTTATGGGCTGACACTTGTCGCCACCATTCCGCTTTGTCAGCGGAGGGCTAGGAGTTCCAGCAGCCTGGCGGCCTCCGACTCGACGGCCGATCGAGCCGCACCAAGGGACTTTCGGGTGTCGACGACGTCGGCGTTCGCAGCGATGAAGTCGCTCAAGGCGGCGGTGAAGATGCGGTTCAGATGCGTCGCGATGTTGATCTTGACCATGCCCGCTCGTACGGCGTCGGTGAGAGCGGAGTCCGGCACCCCCGAGGAGCCGTGCAGGACCAGCGGTACCGGTACTGCTTTCGTGATCTTCCTGATCAGCTGGAGGTCGAGTTCGGCTGTCCGGGTCGTCATGGCGTGTGACGAGCCAACGGCGACCGCAAGGGCATCGATCCCGGTTTCCTCAGCGAATCGCATCGCATCGTGCGGATCGGTGCGCGCCCCTGGTGCGTGCACGCCTTCCTTTCCACCGATCTCGCCCAGCTCCGCTTCTACACTGACTCCCGCGATATGGCAGCGCTGCACAACAGCTTTGGTCCGGTCGCGGTTGGCGGAGTCATCGAGCGTCGAGCCGTCGAACATGACCGAGGTGAAACCCAGCTGTACAGCCTCCTCGATCAGCGACTCACTCAGCGCATGGTCCAGCTGGAGCACACAGCGTGCCGACGTCGCCGTGGCCAACTGCTTGGCAGCCAAGGCGATCGGCGCGAGTGCCCTGTGGTAGGCGACGGTGTTCTGACTGATCTGCAGCACCACCGGTAGGCCGGTCCGTTCGGCAGCCGTCACGAACGCCTCGGCGTGCTCGATCTGGATGACGTTGAAAGCGCCCACACCGCGACCCTCTGCCAGCGCAACGCGGAGGACCTCATTAAGCGTCGCCAAGGTCACGGGAACTCCTCCATCAAAACCTGGTGGTACAACCGGTTGACGTCGGCTGGGTCGACATGACCCGCAACCGGCTGCAGCACTGCCGCAGCCGACCACGCCACTGCTGCCTGAACCGTTTCCTCTGGGGGCGCTGCCGCGGCCAGTCCGGCCGCCAGTGCCGCCACTGCTGCGTCCCCAGCACCGGTCGGATTGCCGCTGAGCGGCTCGGCCAGCCGACCACGCCACCCCCGCCCCTGGGTGGGCAGCCACATGAGGCCACCACGTCCCGCCGAGATGACGAGGTCCCGAGCACCCATGCGCCGAAGTTCGGCGGCGCCGCGGACCGGATCTCGGATGCCCACCGCCTCGGCGACCTCTGCCATGTTGGGCTTGGCGAGGTCGGGGCCGGCCGAGATCGCTGAGAGAAACGGGGCGCCGGACGTGTCAATGATCGTGATCGCGCCCAATCCGCGACACAGTGTGACCATTTCCGCGTACCCGTCCTCAGCCACCCCGCGCGGCAGACTCCCGGAGAGCACGACGACGGTGGTCGCGGTCGCGTCAACGAGGGCGGCCAGATTCTCGACGAGTTCCCGCCAGCGGGCAGACGACACGTCGGGTCCCGGCTCGTTGAAGATGGTGGCATCGCCGTGCCGTGCCGATACGACGTTGATTGTTCGGCGCGAATCGCCGTCGCAGTCGATAAGGCAATGGCGGAGGCCCCGCATCTCGAGGTCCGCCTGGATCTGGGCACCGGTTCTGCCTCCCTGCAACCCCATCGCGACGACCTCATGGCCCATAAGCGTCAGCACGGACGCCACATTGATCCCCTTGCCACCAGCTCGCTGGTAGACGGCTTTCACGCGATGGCTTTGGTGTGGCCTCAGCTCATCGACCTCGTATGTGACGTCGAGAGCCGTGTTCGGTGTGACCGTGATGATCACAAAGCATCCCAGGCCAGGCAGGCCGCGCCCAGCGTCCCCGCCCGGTCGCCGAGACCCGCTCGCTCGATCCGTGGCGCGCGCTGCCAGGTAAGTCGACCTCTGACGTCGGTCCGCAGCGGCGCCAGGAGGATGTCAGCGCTCTGGCCCAGGCCGCCGCCGATGAGCACCAGTTCGACCCCGGTCAGGGTCACAGTCGTGACAATGGCCGAAGCGAGCGCGGCGACGGCGCGAGCCCACACACGTGCTGCCGCCGCTTCCCCGGCCGCAGCACGTATCGCGATCTCCTCGGCCGATAGCGGCGTTCCTGCCTCGGCGGCGTAGGCACGCTCCACTGAGGCCGCAGAGGAGATGGTTTCCAGGCAACCCCGCTGGCCACAGGGGCAGACGGGGCCTGAGCTGTCGACGACGAGATGGCCGAGCTCACCCGCCCAGCCGTCGGCACTGACGACCGCTCCGTCCAGCATGAGCGCGCCGGCTATGCCGGTGCCGATGGGGATGAAGACTGCGTTGCGTGCACCTCGCGCTGCGCCAAGTCGGGTCTCAGCAAGCAGGCCTGCTCGGACGTCGTGCCCGACAACGGTCGCAAGGCCGGTCCGCGAGGCAACGGCGTCGCGGACCGGCAGGTCACGCCATCGCAGGTTGACTGAGTATCTTCCCACTCCAGCTCCCTCGTCGACCAGGCCGGGAACCACCACGCCGCAACCCGCCAGCCGAACGGGACGATCCTCAGCCGCTGTTGTCGACAAGAGTCCGGACACGACGTTCGCGACGGTTGCCCCAATGTCTCGACCGATGTCGTAGGGGGTGGGCGCGGTCAACTCGGCAATCACGTCCAGCGGCCTGGTCACGAGTGCCGCTTTCACCCGGGTACCGCCGACATCGACCGCGGCCACCACGTCCCGGGGAGCCGGCACTGCTAATCCCGGTCAGCGTCGGGAGCCAGGATCACCGAGCGCGTGAGATGGCGGGGCTGGTCCGGATCGAGGTCCTTGTCTCGTGCCTTTCGTAGGCAAAGCCGATGCACTCGAACTAACTCGGCAAGGGGGTCAACGCGGCGGTGTTCGAAGTGGGCGCCGGTCGCTGCCACCTCGGCCGCCAGCCCGTCCGGTACCTCGCCGAACGCCCAGACGGCGCGCTCCGTGGTGGCGATGCTCACCGGACCATGGCGGTACTCCATGGCCGGATACGCCTCCGTCCAGAATTGGGCGGACTCGCGGAGTTTGAGGGCGGCTTCCTCGGCAAGTCCGATGGTCCAGCCCCGTCCGAGGAAGGTGAACTGCTCCGCCTCGATGAGCCCGGCCAGGCAGTCCGCCTCGTCCTGGCCGAGAATGGCCCGGGCGTCGTCGATGGCATCAGCAAGGTCCTCGCCCAGCGATGCGCGAAGCAGAGCAAGGGTCGAGGTCGCAAACCGGGTCTGTACGACAGACCGCTCGTCGACCTCGGGGAGCACGATGGCGTGATCAGCGAGCTGCGCAACCGGTGTGCCAGGTGTCGCCACGATGGCGGTTGTGGAGAGATCACGTCCGTTCAAGTACCTGAGAACGTCGATTGCCTCTGTCGTGGTACCCGAGCGGCTGATGACGAGGACGGCATCGTAGCCGCGGGAGAGCCGATGCTCGCTGGCGGCGAAGGCGTCGGTCTCGCCGTGCCCGGAAAGCTCACGTCGCGCCGCATAGGCCTGCGCCATGTAGTAGGAGGTCCCGCAACCCAGGACTGCCACGCGGGCACCACGGCTGGGCAGGATCGGCGCAAATTCGGGAAGTCGGGCCGTGACGGCTTCCCAATCGGACGGCTGACCGGCCACCTCAGCACTGAGGTGGCTATCCGCGTTAAAGGGCATCGACACCTCGTTCAAGATCAAGTACAGCGCCATTGGTCCGGGTCATCGCGATGGTACTCGGCCGGGTCGGGCTGCGTCTTTCCGCACAAGGCCGCAGATGGAAGGGGATTCGGCCGGGTC
>DATFOP010000034.1:0-9529 GCA_035265505.1 Propionibacteriaceae bacterium
GTGTAACGCCGATACCCCGACGGCGCGCGCTGCGGACTGATCAATCCCTCGGTTTCCAGGAATCTGATCTTGGAGATGGAGATGTCCGGGAACTCGTTCTTCAGTAGCCCAAGGACATTCCCAATGCTGCGCGTGCCTGACTTACTCGACATGAAAGTGCGCTACTCGGCGCCCTTGGGACTCCCGTAGAAGACCAGCCGATATTTTCCGATCTGTACCTCGTCGCCGGACTTGAGCAGGCACTCGTCAACCAAGTCGCGGTTGACGTAAGTGCCGTTCAAGCTGCCCATGTCCTTCACTTGAGTCCCCGCTGGCGTCCGGGTGAACGTAGCGTGCCTCCGCGACACCGAGATGTCATCGAGGAAGATGTCGGAGTCTTGGTGACGGCCGGCGGTGACGAGATCAGTGTTCAGCAAGAACCTGCTCCCCGCATTGCTTCCGCGCTGCACGATGAGCAGCGCCGAGCCCGCTGGTAGGGCGCTGACCGCCGCCTCATCCTCAGCCGACAGTGACTCGCCGTCACGTTGATCTTCGGGTATTGCCGGAATCGTCTTAGTGGTGTCCCCCGTGGGAATCCGTTCGCCAGATGGCTCCGGTCGCGTCGCTGCACCGGTGAGCGCAGAGCCGCAGTTGCCACAGAAGTTGCTCCCCTCGGGGTTGTCGTGGCCACAGTTGGTGCAAAACGGCATGTCGGTCACTTCCCAAATGACGATGTCTGGATATCGACTTTAGCTTGCGACCTGCTCGGCGTAGGCGTCGGCGTCGAGCAGCGATTCCAGATCGGCGTCGTCGTGGAGTTCAAGCTCGAACAGCCAGCCATCGCCGTACGGGTCTGCATTGATGGTCTCCGGGTTGGCCTCCAGCGCTGGGTTCACCGTGGTCACGACGCCGCCGACTGGCGAGAAGACGTCCGAGACGCTCTTGGTGGACTCGAGCTCGCCGCAGGCGTCGCCGGCCTCAACGGTTTCGCCGACTTCGGGAAGGCTCACGTAGACGATGTCGCCGAGTTCGTCGGCTGCGTACGACGTGATGCCGATTCGCACCGTGGCCGCGTTCCCACTGCGTACCCACTCATGCTCGGTGGAATATTTCAGGTCTTCGGGATAGTCCGACATCTCGGCTCCTTGATCATGGTCCACTGATCCGGCTTGGTCATCGTGGCGTCGGCGCGGCCGAAGCTGGCCGAGCGTACTGATTGTCTGGCTTGACGTGCAAGGACTCCACGACAACGCGGGCAGACTGTTCGATCGATACCTGGCCACCGATCTTCGGCCCTTCGATTTCACTGACAATGCCGCCGCGGAAGCGCGCGCCTTCTTCGAGACTGTGAGGGTCTCCGATCGCCTCGATGGTGATGGGCCGGGCGACCGGTTTCCCGTCCACAAGCAGGTTGCCGGCGGCGTCGGTTCCGAACCAAGTGGACGCCACCACCCGGACGGTGTCGTCCAGCTCGATGACCTCTGCACCGGCATCTCGCAGCTCGCCAATGGCATCCAGGAGGACGCCGTAGCCGACCCGGGAGTTCGGATCGGAGATCCGCATCCGGATGCCAGGACCTTCCGCCTGCGCCGTGCCGGCGAGGATGGACAGTTCTTCTCTCCTTTTCTCCGCGTTCTCACGGGCCAGTCGCTGGCTGTCAGCCCCCGACTGCAGACCCGCCTTGGTGCGCTCTAGATCGGCGATCTCGGCTTCCAATCGTCGTGACTCCGCGCCGAGCCCGTCGAGCAGCGAGATTAGGTCTTCTCGGCGGGCCGTGGTGTAGGTGGCGTCTGCGGCGTTGATACGGATCTGCATGACTCCAGCCAAGCCGACCACGAACAAGATCAATGCCGCGACCAACTGCCCGCGGCCAGGATGCAGGAATGCGCTCCACAGGCGGCGGCCGCCGCTGGCCGATTGCTCAGGCATGCAGCAGCGCCCGACGAATCGCGGCGGCATTGGTGAAGATACGAATGCCGAGAACGACCACAACGCCGGTCGATAGCTGGGAGCCGACCCCGATTTGATCACCGACGTAAACAATGGCGGCGGCGATCAGCACATTGGACACGAACGACACCACGAATACCCGATCGGTGAAGGTGCCCTCGAGATAAGCCCGGAAGGCGCCGAACAGGGCGTCCATAGCGGCCACGATCGCGATCGGCAGATAAGGCTGCAGCGCCTGGGGGATGGTCGGCTCGAGGATAAGCCCCAGCACGATGCCAGCGATCAGTCCGAGCAGGGGGATCATCGCGGCCGTTCCCCGTGCCGACCGCTGACGGGCTCGACCATTATGGCGTGAACCGCCGGGCCTGACGAAGAACCATGCCAGGATCGGCCGGCAGGACGACCCGGGCCCTGCGCGCGATCTCGTATCGCATCCGACGGTTCTGTGCCAATTCGTTCCACCATGCGCCTCCGGAAGACTCTACAAAGCGGGCTTCCAACGTGCGCGGATCACCGATGGCACGGACATCGTACGGCCGGGTCAGCGACCGGTAATCGACGGTGACCGCGTCTCCGGCACTCCGAATCGCCGTCAGGTTGGACAGCCGGTGACCGTTGATGTCGATGGCCTCGGCTCCTGCCCTCCACAAGCCATTGGCCAGCATCTGCAGATCGGTGTCCAAGACCCGGTCGCGGGCGTCGCGATTTGCGCTTGGCGCATCATCGACCGTGATGATCAGTCCTGGGCCAGTCACGGGGGTGCTCCCGATCGCCAGTTCCAGGCTCGCAATTTCGTCGAGACGATCCTGCGTCGTGGTGTTGGCACCCAGGGCGGTGGACCGAAGCTCTGTGATCTCAACGGAGAGCGAGTCGATCCGGGCGTGAAGGCGGTCCTGCCCAGCCTCCCCCGCCTGGATCCGGCTGATCAGCTCCCGGCGCTCGGTTTCAACGGCCGGAGCTGAACGTGTGGTCTGCAATGCGGCAACCGCCAGCATGGCTCCGATCATGATCACCACCAAAGTCAGCGGCCATCGTCGTTGGGGTCCATGCGGCCTTGCGGCGGCGATCGCGTAGTCCGGGTCAACCGGGTGCCGGATGATCTCGTTGAGCAGGTCCATGCTGGCGTCAACCGGTCCGAGGTCCCGCTGCCGTTCCCGGCGGTTCTCGGGCTCGACATCCCGTGTTGTCATCTCCGGGCGCGGGTGGAGTTAACGGTGGAAGCCTCCGCAGCCTTGAGCTGGAGCGGGGCGGCGGCCCTTCGCGGCGACCGTATCCGGTCTCGGCCAGCGACCGAGCCGTAAATGCTCACGATCTCCGGACCAACCACAGCCCAGTCATAGCGCCGGCTTGCCACCCGGGCTCGGACCCTCCGTCCCTCGTTCGGCGCAGCCAGGACTCGGAGTGCCGCATCAGCCAGGGCCGTTGAGTCACCGCGGGGAAACAGCTCACCGAGCGGGGCCGCGCCCCCAGGCTGCAACAAGTCGAGGAAGGGCTCCAGGTCGGAGGCCACGACACCAGCGGAGGAAGCCATCGCCTCGAGGAGCACGATCCCGAAGCTCTCGCGTCCCAGCTGGGGGGCGACGAAGACATCGGTGGCGTTCAACAGGTCAGCCTTCGCCTCGTCGGAAAGGGCACCCAACTTCCGGCAACCATCGGGAAGCCGCACCTTCCCTGTGCCCGCGACGGCCACGTCAAGGTTCGGATGGCGCGCCCGGATCAGCGGCAGGGCGTCGAGTAAGACCGATAGCCCTTTGCGAGGCTCGTTCGTGCGGCCGAGAAAGGACAGACGGGGGCGGTCTCCGCCCCGCCAGCTACCCGCAGGCCGAAGCCGCGGCGGATGTTTCGCAAAATCAGCGAAGTGAAAGCCGTTGGGAATCACCGTCGCGTCCCGGCGCAGGTGCTGCCGAACGACTCTCCGAGCCGACTCGGAGACGGCAATCCCCACGGTCACCTTCGTGATGACCGTACGCAGGACCTGAGCGGCGAGCTCCATGGTCCGTGATCGCGGTATTGAACTGTGGAACGTCGCCACAACCGGAACGCGGGCGTCCAAGAGGGCGACCAGCGCGATGCTGGGAGTGATCGGCTCGTGAAGGTGGATCACGTCGAAATCCCCGGACTCGAGCCATCGACGCGCGCGGGTCCGGCTGGTCGGGCCGAAATTCACTCGAGCAACCGACCCGTTGTAGGGCACCGGAATGGCTACGCCAGCTGAGGTGAACTGCGCGGGGTCGAGTCCAGCGTCTGGGGCCAGCCTTCCGGGGGCGAGCACGCGTACCTCATGGCCCGCGGCGGTCAGAAATCGGGCTAAGCCGACGACATGGCTCTGCACGCCTCCCCGAATATCGAAGCTGTACGGGCAGACCAGGCCCACGCGCAGGCGTCCGTTCACGGGGCGTCCACCCGCTGGAAGAACGGCTGCATCAGATGCCAGTCCTGCGGCTGTTCGGCGATCCGCTCCGCGAAGACGTCGGCGACCTGCTGGGTCATGGCTACCAGCCCATCACGTCCCGGCTGATGCTCGATCGGCCGACCGAAGATGATCTTCATTCCAGCGGGAGTGTACTGGGACACAGCCGGAATGAGGGCTGCGCCGCTGCGCCGGGCGACCAGCGCTGGACCGGCCGGCATGGTGATCGGCTGACCGCGCCAGCGCACCGACAGCCCGCGACCTCCGAGGTCCCGGTCGGCGAGCAGGCACACCAGCCGACCGCATCGGACTGCACCGATCAGCCTGCCGATCGCAGCCGGATCGCGGTGAGACAGGACCTCCATTCCGAGCCGTTCCCGGAACTGCACGAAGGACTCGAAGCCGCCCTCCGGCAGGGCCTCGGCCACCGTCGTCACGGGCAGACGCGTGAGGCAGGCCCAGGCACCCGCCAGGTCCCAATTCCCGCTGTGCGGCAGGGCTACGACCGCTCCAGTACTGGCGACGGCGGCCCGGAACGCCAGCTCGCCCTCCGTCGTGACGGTGGTGACCACGCGCCGGGGTGACCATGACGGCAGAGCAAGCACTTCGTACAGGTTCCGTAAGTAAGAAACGAGCGCCGCTCGGACGAGATCATCGGAGGCAGGTTGCCCAGCGGCCATACTCAGGTTGCTTCGCAGGGTGCGGACATGGACGCCGTTGCGTTGCAAGACGCGAGCACTGACCTGGGCGATCATGAGCGCCACCAGGGGCTCGGGCAGGGCGCCGGCCACTCGCCAGCCGAATCCGTACCCACGGCGGACCGCCAGATCATGCAGTTTCGACATCGGCGACCTTCGCCTGTCGGCGCACCTGCGCGATTCGTTGGGCGACTGTGATCATGCTCGCAATCGCGAGCGCTGACACCGTCACCTCGAGGACGAACGGAACACCGAGACCGGCAATGAAGGTACCGACCAGGACGAGCACCATGCGGTCAGCGCGGGCGGCAAGGCCTCCAGTACAGGTGAATCCGAGACTCTCCGCCCGCGCCTTGACATAGGAGGTCCACTGCCCGAAGACCAAGGCGGCGAGAGCGATACCGGCCCAAAGTGCAGAGCCGCGCTCGTAGACGAAGAAGAGAAGGATGCCGCCGAAGACGGCCGCGTCACCCAGGCGGTCCGATGTGGAGTCGAGGAAGGCGCCCCACTTGCTGGCCGAGTTGGTGATCTTGGCCATCAGCCCGTCGAGCATGTCGGAGAACACGAAGAGCGTGACGACGAGTACTCCCTGCCACAACCAGCCCCGTGGAAAGCAGACCAGCGCGCCAATCACAACGCCGACGGTGCCGAGGATCGTCACCAGATCTGGGGAGACTCCGGCACGGATGAGGGCGCGCGCAACGGGCGACAAGAGTGCCGCCCACGCGCCTCGGAAGCGCTCGAGCATCAGACGGCCATTCCTCGCCAGGCGTCACCGATCGTCTTCCAGGTCTGATCGAGAAGCTGAGGCAGCGCTTTGGTTTGGCCGATGACAGGAAGGAAGTTGGCGTCGCCGGTCCATCGAGGCACGACGTGTTGATGGAGGTGCGCCGCGATCCCTGCGCCGGCAACTGCACCCTGGTTGATGCCGAGATTGAATCCGTCTGGCTGACTGGCTGTTCGGATCACGCGCATGGCCGCCTGAGTCAGATGCGCGAGCTCCAGCGACTCCGCGTCGGTAAGGTCGGGATAGTCGGCGACGTGCCGGTAGGGGCACACCAACAGGTGACCGGGCGAATAGGGGTAGAGGTTGAGCACAACGTACGCCAGCTCGGCCCGGTGCACGATCAGACCGTCCCGGTCGCTCCTGTCCGGAATGGTGCAGAAGGGGCAGACCTCCGCCTGCGTCGAGGGCGGCTTGTTCTCACCCTGGATGTAGACCATCCGATGTGGCGTCCAGAGCCGCTGGAAGCCGTCGGGGATGCCGGGGCGGACGTTTGCGTCCTCCACCTCCACATCCTCCTCCACCGAACTCCCCTTGCTCGAATGGTCAGACCGCACGCAACATACGCGCTGTCTAGGTGCCCGACACTAGACCTGACGTCGAGAGGCGATCGCTCCGGCGATCTCGTCGATGGCGGCCTGAATCGGTATGCCGTTCTTCTGGCTCCGATCGCGATAGCGGAAGGAGACCGCGCCGGCAGCCGCATCCTCTCCCCCGGCGATCAGCAGGAACGGCACTTTGTCCTTCTCGGCGTTGCGGATTTTCTTCGGCATCCGGTCGTCGGAGGTGTCGACCTCGACTCGCACACCGGCAGCTCGTAGCTGATCGGCCACCCCGCGGAGGTAGTCGTCATACTCGGCGGCGACGGGAATGCCGACGACTTGCACCGGCGCCAGCCACGGTGGAAGGGCGCCCGCATAGTGCTCGACCAACACCGCGAGGAACCGCTCGACAGAACCGAACAGGGCACGATGAATCATCACCGGCCGCTGCCTGCTGCCGTCGGCCGCCGTGATCTCCAGATCGAATCGATCCGGCAACATCAGGTCCACCTGGATCGTGGACATCTGCCAACTGCGACCGATCGCGTCCCGAGCCTGGACTGAAATCTTGGGTGCATAGAAGGCCGCCCCGCCTGGGTCGAGCGTCAGCTCGAGGCCTGAGGCCTCCGCCGCCTGCTGCAGCGCGTCGGTCGCCCGCTCCCAATCCTCGTCTGAGCCGATCGACTTCTCTGGATCGCGCGTGGACAGCTCGAGATAGAAGTCCTCCAGGCCGTAGTCGCCGAGCAGGTCGAGCACGAATTGCAGCAACGAGATGAGCTCGGCCTGCATCTGGTCAACGGTGCAGAAGATGTGGGCGTCGTCCTGGGTCATGCCGCGGACTCGGGTCAGCCCGTGCACGACTCCCGAACGCTCGTAGCGATAGACACTGCCGAACTCGAACATGCGCAAAGGCAATTCCCGATAGGACCGCCCTCGAGATCGGAAGATCAGGCAGTGCATGGGGCAGTTCATCGGCTTCAGGTAGTAGTCCTGACCTTGCCGCTTCACGCTGCCGTCGGCGTGACGCTCCTCGTCGACATGCATGGGGGGGTACATGGTCTCGGCGTAGAAGCCGAGGTGCCCGGAGATGTCGAAGAGTTCGGCCTTGCTGATGTGCGGGGTGTTGACGAAGTCGTAGCCGGCCTCGACGTGGCGTTGCCGCGAATAGTCCTCCATGACTTTTCGCACCAGCCCGCCCTTGGGATGGAAGACCGCGAGACCGGAGCCGATCTCCTCAGGGAACGAGAACAGATCGAGCTCGACGCCGAGCTTGCGATGGTCGCGCTTGGCCGCCTCCTCCAGCCGGGTCTGATGGGCTCGAAGTTCCTCACGGCTGGGCCAGGCTGTGCCGTACAGGCGTTGTAGTTGGCTGTTCTGCTGGTCGCCGCGCCAGTACGCCGCGGAGTTGCGGGTGAGCGCAAATGCCGGGATGTAACCGGTGTGCGGAAGGTGCGGACCGCGACAGAGATCTTTCCAGGCCACCGAGTCATCGCGGCGGAGATTGTCGTAAATGGTGAGTTCGCCCGCACCAACCTCGACCGCTGCCGCGTCGCCGGACCCATCCGACTTGGCGATTTCACCATCCGTCGCGGCGCCTTTGTCGGCAATGAGTTCGAGCTTGTACGGCTCGGAGGCTAGCTCGGCGCGAGCCTGTTCATCTGAAACCGGTCGCCGACGAAAGCGCTGCCGTTCCTTGATGATCTTGGTCATGACACGTTCGAGCTCCCGAAGATCTTCGGGCGTGAACGGGTGGGCGATGTCGAAGTCGTAGTAGAAGCCGTCGCTGATCGGCGGCCCGATGCCGAGCTTGGCGTCCGGGTGTCGTGACTGGACGGCCTGGGCAGCGACGTGCGCGGTGGAATGGCGCAGAATGTTGAGACCGTCGGGGCTGTCGATCTTGACCGGTTCCACGACGTCGTCAGCAGACAGCGGCAGATGAAGGTCACGCAGCTCGCCGTTGACCCGTATCGCCACGATGCTGCGGTCGAAACCGAACAGGTCGAGCCCGGTCGTGGTCGTGTCGGTCACGCGCTGCTCCCGGGTGTCGTCCGAGGCTATGGTGATCGACATGCTGGACACGTGCGGTTCCTTTCAGAACGAGGTAGCGGCGCCCGCGGGCGCCTCGAGTAAGGGTAGACGTAACCGCGCCCTCGCTCGATCGCTTAAGCGCAGCCGACGAGATGGTGAAATCTGGAAATGCCGCGGTCGCCGCGCAGCGCGGACACGCCGTGGAAGTGACACCAGTTACTGAACGATGGCTAGATTCTCAGGCTCGTGGCCCGGCCTCGATGGGATAAGGTGGTCGACGCGCAGCGGGTTTGAGGGCGATTGGCGCAGTGGTAGCGCGCTTCGTTCACACCGAAGAGGTCACTGGTTCGAACCCAGTATCGCCCACTTCCAAATCTTCGCGTCAGGGCATTGTTTCCAAGATCATTACATTAACGCTACCTTCCAACTACCCAATGAGCACTCATTCCGGCCGTTACCTTGACGGGTTCAGCCGGCGAGCGACCACGACTCCTGCGATCCGGTGATCAACCGCAAGCCGGGCGCCGAGGCGGGCTGGGAGGACTGATAGGCCACCACCTGGCAGCCGTCACAGCGTGTTGAATCTAAGGTCAGGCCGCACGAGGACGATTCTGAGCGGCAGATAGTCCTGCGCTCGATCCACGATGTCGCAGTTGCTCGGCTCGTCTCCGGTTGGCTGCTGCCGTGGTGGCGGTTCTCCGAGTTCACGGTCTCGTTGGTCGCTGGACCGGTTTTGGTCAGCTGGACCATGGCCGTGAGGGGCTGGAGTCGAATCTCGTTGATCCTCGCCTGGCGGGTCTGGGCCTGCGCTCCCGGTGGTCAGCGTCATCGGGGTGCGCTGTCGGCATCCTCGTGCTTGCGACCAAGCGCCCTTTGATCCGATGGACCCAACGGGTTCCACAGCGCTTGTTGCCGCGAAGCCTGGTCCTGACCGCGGCGGCCCGTTGGTCGATGTCGGCGGCGCGGCGGTCGGATGCGCATCGAAAGCACTATCCAGAGCATCTGCAGGCCGAGGCGAATTGCGGTGCGGGTGTCTCCAGTGACTGCCGAAGTGCCGATCCGTGGGTGGTAGTTCACCGGAACCTGGACGACAGTGTCCCGTGCTACCAGGGCAAGCATCAACATCTCAAGCCCGAAT
>DATFOP010000035.1:0-8284 GCA_035265505.1 Propionibacteriaceae bacterium
AGCCGGGTGGCCTCGGGCAGCTGGGCGTCGATCGCGGCCTCGTAGAAGTCGGCCAGCCGCCAGCGGATCGTCGATGGCTCACGTTCGGCCAGCAGCATCCGGAGGCGTTCTTTGACGGCCCAGGCGGCGCCGATCTCCTTCGTCGGGTCGCGGCGGTCCAACATCGCCGTCAGCCGGCGCCACTGCTTCGCTGAGAGGTGCTCGGCGCCGGTCAGCAGCAGCCGCCGGTTGACCCACACCGGGTCGGCGAGGGTGCCGCGGCGGCCTAACAGGTCGCGAGTGACCCGTTGTCGGACCTCGGTGACGATCTGGTTCGCCGACGCGACCAGATGCCACTTGTCGACCGCGATCAACGCCTGAGGCAGCGCGGCCCGGATGCCGGAGGCGTAGGGTGCCGAGGGGTCGATGATGACGATCTCGATCCGCTGGCGGAAGGCGCTGGTTTGTTCGGCCAACCACTCCTTCACACAACCCCCGGTGCGGCCAGGAGCCAATCCCAGCAGGGATCCCGGCCCGTCACGAGAGCAGTCGACGAAGCTGGTCAGCCATGAATCCGACCGTCGCCACGTGATGCCGTCCAGGATCCAGCGCACCGACCCGAACCTGGTCGCATCGATCCCCAACCGGGTGGTCGGCTCCGGCACCGGCAGCCAGCGGGCCGCCTGGGCCACCAGCGCTTGGTGCGCGGTCGGCCAGGACACGCCGTACTCCCGCGCCACGTCGGCCACGGCCCTGTTGCTTGACGCGATCGCTGTCGCCACCTTCTCGCGCAGCCGCTCGGTCACCCGACCTCGCGGCCGGACCGCCGCCGAGGCTTGTGTGAACGTTTGTTGTGGGCACAGCGTCTCGGCGCAGATCAGCCGGCGTTTGCGCGCCACCACAGCTCCACGGTCTGACCAGATGCAGGCAGATCCTTCAGCCGCATCATCGGCCGCTCTTTGACCGTTGTCCGCGTACTACCTCATATGTCGTTCTCCGTACGACCTGACGTGTAGGTCGGTCTCGGCGGGTTGAGCCCTTTCCGCCCCGAGTGAGGGGTCACCCTTCGGTTGTCCACCGCCAAGCAGACGACCGAAGGGTGACCACCTCATGATCCTGGATACGGAGTCCTGGATGAACATTCGTCGTTTCCGCGCCCTGCATGCTGGGGGCGTTACGTTTGCAGAGATTGCCCGTGAGTGCGGGTGTGATTGGCGCACGGTCCGCAAGTATCTGGCGGCCGAGGTCGGGATACCACCGTCGGCGCCGCCGAGGGCGGGCAGCCAGCCCCGGGTGATCGACCCGTTTGTGCCACTGGTCGAGGCCTGGCTGCGCGCCGATATCACGCTGAAGGGCAGCGTGATCCATGAGCGGCTGGTGGCCGGGTACGGCTTCGGCGGCCACTACCAGCGGGTGAAGATGTTCCTGGCCGAGGCCCGGCCGCGGATCGCTGAGGAGTTGGCTGAAGCCGACGAGAACCCGCTGACCGGGCTGCACCGCCGTTTTGAGGTGCTGCCCGGCGCTCAGGCTCAGGTCGATTGGGGCGACGAGGGCGACCTGCTCGCCCACATCGGCTTTCCGACGGTCTACTCCTTCCACCTGACGTTGAGCTACTCCCGAGACCCGTTCACCTGCTTCACCACCAGCATGGATCTGGCCACGTTCTGGGACTGCCATCGGCGGGCGTTCGCCCACTTCGGTGGGGTGCCCGGCGCGATCGTGTATGACCGCACCAAGACGGTGATCAAACGCCACGTGGCTCCCGGAGCTGCGGTCCCGTTGCATCCGGAGGCGGCGGCGTTCGCCGCCCACTACGGATTCGTCATCGACGTTCTCGCCGCCTATCGACCGACCGGGAAGGGGCGGGTCGAGCGGCAGGTCAACATCGTCCGCGACCATGTCGTCGCCGGCCGCAGGTTCGACAGCCTGGCCGAGCTGGACGGCGCGTTCGGCGACTGGCTGCCGATCCGGCGGAGCCAAGTGCACCGCACCCACGGCGAGGTCATCGCTGTTCGGGCCGCGACCGATCGGGCGGCGCTGCAGCCGCTGCCAGCCCAGCCCTATCTTGTGGCCGATTCCCATCTGCGGCGGGTGGGAAAGGACTGCCTGGTCTCCTTTGAGGCCAGTCTCTACTCAGTGCCGGCCCGCCGAGTCCGACCCGGGCAGCGGGTCCAGCTTCGCGTCGTCGGGGACACCGTCACCATCGCCAGCTTGGTCCCCGGTCCCGACGGCCGATCCTGGCTGGCCACCCATCCCCGAGCCACTAGCCGCGGCACCTGGCGGGTGGATCCAGTGCACTGGGACGGCCTGCCCGACGGTCACACCCGCGCCACCCGGATCGAGCCGCCACCCCTCAACCTGCCCGTCGCGGCCGCGGCCGAGCTGCAACCGCTGGCCGGGCTGTTGGCCCGGCGGCACGCCGACCTTCCCGTCGCCCGGCGACCGCTCGCCGACTACGCCCGCGCCGCCAGCACTGCCATCGAGGTCACCCGGTGAGCGCGTTGACGGTCGACCGGATCCGCAGCCACGCCACCAAGCTGGGCCTAACCCACCTCACCGATGTGGTCACCCAGCTGGTCCAGCGGGCCGAGACCGAGCAACTGGGCTACCTAGACTTCGTCGACCTGCTGCTCGAAGAAGAGCTCGGACTGCGAGAGGGCCGCCGGTTCCGCAACGCTCTGAAGCTGTCCGGGCTGCCGTACCACAAGACGTTGGATGAGTTCGACTTCGCGTTCCAACCCGACCTAGACGCCCGCAAGGTGCGCGACCTGGCCACCTTGGAGTTCGTCTCAGCCAAGTCCAACATCGCCCTCCTCGGCCCGCCCGGCGTCGGCAAGACCATGCTCGCCGTTGCGTTGGCGGTCACCGCCTGCCAGGCCGGATTCTCCATCTACTTCACCACCCTGGACGACCTGGTCCGCAGGCTCCGAGTCGCCGAAGCCACCGGCCGCTTCAGCCGGCAGCTGCAGGCCTACCTCCGCCCCGCCGTTTTGGTCGTCGATCTATGCCGACACCGCGACTATGCCGAGGGCGCGGATTGGTCAGTCCGTCACGTCGGCGGGTTTCGGTCGAGTACGGGCCGCTGAGGTCGGCATAGTCGCGGCCCGGTAGAGCGTCTGTCGCGGGGCAGGGTGCCCCAGAGGGAGGCGGTCGAAATGGGAACGACGCGACGCAAGCCGGGCTCACTGGGTCCGTATGTGGAGGGGTACTCGGCCTGGCTGGCACGGCGAGGGTATACGGCGCTGACGGCGCGGAACATGTTGAAGGAGTTCGGCCAGGTCGGCCGCTGGCTGGCGGTGAAGCACATCGAGATCCAGGAGCTGTCAGAGCAGCAGCTGGCAAGGTTCCTGGCCGATCAGCGTCGGGTCGGCTGCCGGAGGCTTCCCGGGCTGCGGGGGCTGAGAGTGCCGCTGGCGTATCTGTGCGAGGTTGGCGCGGTCGCCCCGCCGCCGTCGCCGCCCACCGAGATCGATGTGCTGCTCGAGCAGTACCGGCAGTGGCTGGTCGTCGACCGTGGTCTGGCTCCGCAGACGGTGCTGCGGTATCGGAAGACCGGCCGCCGCTTCCTGGTGGATTGCGCGGCCGCCGGGGTCCAGCCGTCAGCTCTGACCGGGGCCGAGGTGAACGCATTCTTGATCGCCGAGTGTGGTCGGGTGTCGGCAGGATCGGCGAAGGGCCGGGTCGCTGAGCTGCGGTCGCTGCTGCGGTTCCTGTTTGTTGCTGAGGTGATCACGGTTCGGCTGGGGACCGCGGTGCCACCGGTCGGTGGGTGGCGGCTGGCGACAGTTCCTCCGACGATGACCACAGCCGAGGTCCAGGCACTACTCGACCAATGCGATCGGTCGACCGATGTCGGGGCCCGGACCTTCGCCATGTTGACCTTGGTCGCACGACTCGGTCTGCGGTCGATCGAGGTCGCTCGCCTCGAGCTGGGCGATCTGGACTGGCGGGCCGGGGAGATCGTGGTGCACGGCAAGGGCCATCGCGTGGACCGGCTGCCGCTGCCCGCCGACGTCGGCGAGGCCGTCGTCGAGCATCTGCGTCGCCGTCACGCGGCGGTTGGCTGCCGACAGGTGTTTGTCCTCCTCAAAGCACCTCACGGCCCAATCCGGGCCGAACTGGTCAATGACATCACCAAGCAGGCCTGCCAACGAGCCGGGCTGCGCCGGATCGGGCCGCACCGGCTCCGTCACGCTTTGGCCGCCGAGCTGCTCCGCCGTGGCGCTGGCTTGACGGCGATCGGTCAGGTGTTGCGGCATCAGGATCTGGCCACGACCGCCTTGTATGCCAAGGTCGATCTGGACACTTTGCGCGGCGTCGCTCAGCCGTGGCCGACGGCGGTGACCGCGTGAGTGGGCTAGAGGAGTCGCTGGCCGACTACCTGCGGCTGCGGCGGTCGTTGGGCCATCAGTTGGCCGACCCGGGCCGGCTCCTACCGCGCTTCGTGGCCTTCCTCGACAGCCAAGGCTTGTCCACGGTGACCGTCGCGGCTGCGGTGGAGTGGGCGACGACGCCCACGTCCGATCCGCGGTCGTCGGTCGGTTCGCGGCGGATGACCGCCGTTCGCGGGTTCGCTCGCTATCTGGTCGGGGTCGACCCGGCGACCGAGGTCCCGCCGTGCGGGCTGCTGCCCCAGCCGACCCGATGGCAGGGGCCGTTCATATTCTCACCGGCCGACATCGAAGTGATCATGAACCGGGCGGCGAGCTTCACGCCGCCGCTGCGGTCGGCGACCTACGTCACGCTGATCGGTCTGCTCGCCGCCACCGGCCTGCGGATCGGTGAGGCGATCAAGCTCGACCGGGCCGACATCGACTGGACGACGGGGGTATTGCTGATCCGGGAGTCGAAGTTCGGTAAGTCTCGGCTGGTGCCGGTCACCACCACGACCCGGCAGGCGTTGGCCAACTACGCCGATCTCCGTGACCAGATACAGCAGCGTCGTCGGCCGCCGAGCTTCTTCGTCTCCCGCAGCCGGCTGCGACTGTGCTACGCCGTTGTCTCCCAGACTTTCCGTCGAGTCATTGACGACAGCGGCATCGGCGGCGACGCACCACGGCGGCCGCGTCCACACGACCTCCGCCACACCTTCGCCGTCCGGACCCTGCTCGGCTGGTATCGATCCGGGGAGAACGTGCAAGCCAAGATCCCGGCGCTGTCGACCTATCTGGGTCATCGCGAACCCGACTCCACCTACTGGTATCTGTCCGCGGTCCCTGAGCTGCTCGCTTGCGCCGCCGCCCAGCGGGAAGCGTCGACGGCGGTGATGTCATGACGTTGATCGCCACTACCCTGCAGGCGTTCTTCACCGATCGTCTCGCCAGCCAACGCCACGCCAGCCCCCGCACCATCGCCGCCTACCGCGACACACTGAAACTACTGGTGATCTTCACCCACCAGCGCAGCGGGAAACCGCCGACCCGGCTGGACTGGGACGACGTTGACGCCACCTCGATCACCTCGTTCCTCAACCACCTCGAAACCGAACGGCACAACAGCATCCGCACCCGCAACGTGCGGCTGACCGCGATCCGATCACTGTTCTCCTTCGCCGCTCTCCGCCATCCTGAGCATGCGCTGCTTATCCAGCGGGTCCTGGCGATCCCGCCGAAACGGTTCACCAAACGGATCGTGTCGTTCCTCACCGCCACCGAGATCACCGCGCTACTCGCTGCGCCCGATCTGAACCGGTGGGAAGGCCGACGCGACCGGGCCATGATGCTGCTGGCCGTGCAGACCGGGCTCAGAGTCTCAGAGCTGATCGGCCTCAACTGCGCCGACGTAACCCTCGGCGACGGCGCCAACGTCCGCTGCGAAGGCAAAGGCCGCAAACACCGAGCCGTCCCCCTCACCGGCCCAGTGATCAACATCGTCCGCGGCTGGCTCACCGAACGAGCCGGACGGCCCGGCGATCCCCTGTTTGCCACCCGGACCGGCCGACGGCTCAGCCGCGACGCCGTCGGCCAACGGATCCACACCCACACCGCCACCGCCGCTAGACGGTGCCCCTCCCTGGCCGGCAAACGAGTCCACCCACACATGCTCCGGCACAGCTGCGCCATGACCCTGCTGCAAGCCGGGGTCGACACCTCCGTCATCGCCCTCTGGCTCGGACACGCCGGGGTCCGCTCAACCGACCCGTACCTGCACGCCGACATCACGATCAAGGAACGAGCCCTCGCCCTGACCAGCCCCGCCACGGCGAAGCCCGGCCGCTACCGACCAGCCGACAAGACTCTCGCCTTCCTCGACAGCCTGTAACTATGCCGACAACCCTCCCACCAGACCGTGAGACCGAGAACCGACCCCGACCACCACCTCGGCATAGTCGCGGTGTCGGCATAGGTCGATGATCAACAGCGGGTAGCGGGTAAGCCGGGCGAGCTCGGGTTGCAGCCGTCCGCTGGTGTGGGCCTCGGCTAGCCGGTCGACCCATTGGCTGGCGGTGGCGAACAGCACGCGATGCCCGGCGTGGCAGGCGCGGATTCCCAGCCCGATCGCGAGATGGGTTTTGCCGGTGCCGGGTGGGCCGAGGAAGATCACGTTCTCCTGAGCGGCGACAAAGTCCAACGTGCCCAGATGGGCGACCTGGTCGCGTTGCAGGCCGCGGGCGTGGTCGAAGTCAAACTCCTCCAGGCTCTTGCGGGCCGGGAACCGGGCTGCACGGATGCGGCCCTCGCCGCCGTGCGCGTCCCGGGCGGCGACTTCACGTTGCAAGCAGGCGGCCAGATACTCCTCATGGGACCAGGACTCGGCCCTGGCCCGCTCGGCCAGCCGGGCCGCCGACTCGCGCAGGGTGGGCGCCTTCAACGCTCGGGTCAGGAACACCAGCTCGCTGGCCACGTCGCGGCTGGCTGTTGAGGTTCTCGCTGCGGCCATCAGGCCCGGCCAGCTTCGAGGTTGGCGGCGATCCCAAGCGCGCTGTCGTAGTCGGCCAGCGGGCGGATCTCCACCTCGGTCTGCGCGGCCGGGCGGATCAGATCCATTCGGCTGAGCCGTAGCTGCCGGGCGGCAAGCAGATGGTCGGGCTCAGAGACGCTTTGATGCCGAGCCCACATCCGCTCATGGTCGGCGACCAGCGAACCGTCACAGGCCACCCGAACCCGGTCCAAGTTGGCGCTAACGACCACCCGGCGGCCGACCGCGGAAGGGTGCACTGAGTAGTCGTTGCCATCCAACCGGACATAGTGATCACGCGGCAGACGCAGCATCTGCCGCCAGCCCGTCATCGGAGGAACTGGTGGCAGGGCCAACATCGCGTGCCGATCCGCATCGAGTCGATCGATGGGACGGCAGCCCAACACCCGGTGCCGCCGGGCGTTAGCCCGGGACAAGAACTCGCTGAGTTGGCTGTTGAAATCCGCAGGGCAGATGAAGCGACGGCCGGGCAGGAACGAGCGCTCCAGATAATCGTGGAAGCGTTCCACCACCCCTTTGGCTTCCGGGTCGCCCGGCTTGCAGATGATCACCCTGGCGCCCAACGTGCCGCGGAACCCCTGACAGTCCCCGGTCAGCTCGGTGCGCCGGGCTCGCCACCGGCCCACCGCGCCCTCACCGTCCCAGACGAACACCTTCGGCACCGCGCCGAGCCGGCTGATCAGCTGCCACCAACCGGCATACAGATCCTCCGCGGATCGGGATGGGATCAACACCGCCGAGGCGAACCGGGAGTAGCCACACACCATCGTCAACACCGGCAGCAGCTTCGCCGTCCGAGTCTGGCCGAACCCGACCGGCAGCTCAATATCGGGGAACCAGAAATCGCACTGGGCGATCTCACCGGCGGCATAGGCCGTCCGGCTCGCCGGATCCGGCGGCAGATACGCCGGACGCAACTCCGCCACCCGGCCACTCAACGTACGGATCGAGAACGGCCAGCCGATCCGTTCCGCGATCACCGTCGCCGGCATCCGCGGAAACGCTGCCAGCAACTCACGAATCCGCGGCTCATACCCATCGACCAGCGAACCCGACCGCGCCCGCTCATACTTCGGTGGCCCGTCGCTGGCCAACGCCGCCTTCACCGTGTTCCGCGAGCAGCCCATCAACCGTGCAATCTCAGAGATCGACACACCCTCCGACTGCCGCAGCCGCCGGATCTCAGCCCAATCCTCCACGATCAGCACCTGCTTCCTCCCCGGCTCGACTCGGGCCAGGGTCAAGGAGAAGCTGGTCAAAATTCAGTTGCCGCACCGTGGTCAGTATTCAGTTGCCGCCGACAGTTCAGGGTGTCGACGAGGTGCGGAGGCCTGCTCGATGAGTGATCAGCTAGCCGAGTACGCGACGCACGTCGGTGGGGCCGGGA
>DATFOP010000036.1:0-3422 GCA_035265505.1 Propionibacteriaceae bacterium
CGCAAGCGACTCCTTGTGGCGGCTGCGGCACTACCTTGGTCCGTACCGCGCCCGCTTCATCTGGTCGGCGGTACTTGCCGCCGTCGGAATCGGCGCCACCATCGTGGTGCCGCTGGCTACCAAGGCCGTCATCGACGGCCCCATCGCCAACTCCGAGCACCGTGGTCTGTACGCGCTAGGACTCTTCGCCACAGCGCTGGGAGCCATCGAGGCCATCCTGATGTTCCTACGTCGTTGGGTGGTCACCCGCGCCACCCTCGGCACCGAGACCTCGATCCGCACCGACCTGTACGCCCGCCTGCAGCGGCTGCCGATGAGTTTCCATACGCGTTGGCAGTCCGGCCAGCTCCTCTCGCGGATCATGAACGATCTGTCGACCACTCGCCGATTCCTCGGTTTCGGCCTGCTCTTCATCGTGATGAGCGTCCTGCAGATCGCCGTGACCACCGCAATCCTGCTGCACCTCTACTGGCCGCTCGGTCTGGTAGTCCTGGGCTCCACCATTCCGGTGACCTGGGCTTGTCTGCGCAACGAGAGGGCATATACGCGGATTTCGCGGCAGGTCCAGGACCAGACCGGTGACGTGGCCTCGACGGTCGAGGAAGGCGCGTACGGGCTGCGGGCCATCAAGGCTTTCGGCCGAGCCCAGCACATCTTCGGCAAGTTCGATTCACGCGCCGTCCAGCTATACGACACCTCACTGGCCCGGGTACGCCTGAGCGCCAAGTTCTGGACCTTCCTGGAAGTGATCCCCAGCTTGACCTTGATCCTGGTGCTCGGTCTCGGGGCGGTGGCGGCAGGTCAGGGACAGCTGACCCTGGGGACGCTGGTGGCGTTTCTCACTTTGCTGCTCTCGTTGGTCTGGCCGGTGGCGGCACTGGGCTTTCTGCTCGCCATGGCCCAGGAGGCGATGACGGCGGCCGACCGGATCGTGGAGATCTTCGACGCGGAGAACGACATTGTCGACGGCGAGCTCACCCTCTCACGGGTCGAGGGCAGAGTGCGTTTCGATGGCGTCAGCTTCCGCTTTCCTGACGCCGACGCCGATGTTCTGCATGGCGTCGATCTGGATATCGCGCCGGGGGAGACCGTAGCTCTCGTCGGCGCCACCGGCTCGGGAAAGACGGTGCTCACTCAACTGGTCGCCCGCCTGTACGACGTGACCGCCGGTGGAATCACGATCGACGGCGTGGACGTACGCGACCTTCGGCTCAGCCAGCTTCGTCAGGTCGTGGCCACGGCGTTCGAGGACCCCACGTTGTTCTCGATGTCGGTCCGGGAGAACCTGACCCTCGGTCGACCGGACGCGACGGCGGCCGAGCTCGACGAAGCCATCGAGATCGCCCAGGCACAGTTCGTCCGCGACCTCCCGTGGGGACTTCACACCCGCATCGGCGAACAGGGCATGAGCTTGTCCGGCGGGCAGCGACAGCGACTGGCACTCGCCCGGGCGGTGCTGGCCCAACCCGCCGTGCTGGTTCTCGATGACACGCTGTCCTCGCTCGATATCCACACTGAGGCGTTGGTCGAGGAGGCGCTCAGACGAGTGCTCGCTGGAGTGACCGGCATCGTGGTCGCGCACCGGGCATCGACGGTGCTGTTGGCCGACCGAGTCGCCCTGCTTTCCGGCGGCACGATCACGCACCTGGGGACCCACCACGACCTCCTCGAGCGCGTGCCGGAATATCGAGCCCTGCTGTCGTCCGGCGCCGCGTTCCAGAGGCGGGCTTCAACAAGCGCGGCTCATGTGCCACCGGAAGAGGAGGTGGCGTAGTGACGGCGCCGGCGGACGAGCGGCAGACCTCCGAGCTCGAGGAGTGGCGTGGGGTCGCGGCGGAGCATTCGGACGAGATCACCGATCGCGCCAGCATCTTCCTGCGCCGGCGCAGTCGCGCGCTGCTCGCCGACTTGCTACGTCCGTACGGTTCCTTCCTCTGGATCCTCCTGCTGGCGGTCGTGATCGAGAACGCGGCTCGGTTGAGCCTGCCCTGGCTGGTGCATCGGGCCATCGACTACGGCGTGCCCCCGCTGTTGAGCAGCGGCGACACCCAGGTGCTCTACCAGACCATTGTGTTGATGCTCGCGGCGGTGCTGATCCAGTCAGGCAGTCGGATGTTCTTCCTTCGACAGTCCGGAGGGGTCGGCCAGGCCGTGCTGTTGGAACTTCGTCGTCGGGTCTTCCGGCACTTCCAGCGGCTCGATGTCCGATTCCACGACCGCTACACGACCGGCCGGGTTGTGTCCCGGCTGACCAATGACACCGACGCCATCGCCGAGCTGCTGGCCGAGGGCTTCGACGGCCTGATCACCGCGGCCCTCACCATGATCGGCGTGGGCGTCTTGTTGATCATCTTGGATGTCCGGCTGGGTTTGGCGTGCCTGCTCTGCTTCCCCATCCTGGCGGTGCTGATCCGTTGGTTCTCGGCTACGTCCACCCGCATCTACCGGCGGGTGCGGGAGACCTCCGCTCTGGTCATCGTCTCGTTCGTGGAGACCATGACCGGCATCCGCGCCGTCCAGGCGTATCGGCGGGAACGGCGCAACGACGAGATCTTCACCGACCTGGCCGGGCGCTACGCCGAGGCGAACACCAAGTCCTTCCGCCTGATCGCGATCTTCATGCCCGGCGTGCGGCTGATCGGGAACCTCACCATAGGCGCCGTCTTGTTGTACGGCGGCTACCGCGTGATCGAGGGCCAGATGACCATCGGCGTCCTCGCCGCGTTCTTGCTCTACCTGCGGATGTTCTTCGAGCCGATGCAGGAGATCAGCCAGTTCTACAACATGTTCCAGTCCGCGTCGGCTGCGCTCGAGAAGCTCTCCGGCGTCCTCGAGGAGAAACCAACGGTCCGCCCTGCCGCCCGGCCCGTCGCGCTGCCGGAGGCGCGCGGTGCCCTCGACTTCGAGAACGCCTCATTCTCCTATGTCGAGGAGCGTGAGGTGCTGCACGAGTTCGGCCTGCACATTCCACCGGGCCAGACTGTCGCACTGGTCGGCACCACCGGGGCCGGCAAGACGACGATCGCGAAGCTGATGGCACGGTTCTACGACCCCACCGGCGGTCGCGTGCTGCTCGACGGTGTCAACCTGCGTGACCTGGCCGAAGACGATCTTCGACGCGCTGTGATCATGGTGACCCAGGAGAACTTCATGTTCGATGGCACGGTGGCCGACAATATCGCCTTCGGTCGGCCGAGTGCGACCCGGGAAGAGTTGGTGGACGCGGCGCAGGCGGTGGGGGCCAACGCGTTCATCGCCGGGCTGCCGGAGGGCTACGACACCGACGTCGGCAAGCGCGGCTCAAGGCTGTCCGCCGGCCAGCGTCAGCTGATCACCTTCGCCAGGGCCTTCCTCGCCGATCCGCAGGTGTTGATCTTGGATGAGGCTACCTCGAGCCTCGACATCCCCACCGAGCGGGCGGT
>DATFOP010000037.1:0-2544 GCA_035265505.1 Propionibacteriaceae bacterium
CTCCTCGGCGCTGGATACCAGGCTGACGGAATCACCGAGCACATAAGAGATCACGCCGGTGAGCAGAGGATAGTGCGTGCAACCCAAGATCAGGGTGTCGATGCCGGCGGCCCATAGCGGATCCAGGTATGTGCGCGCGCAGGTCAGAAGCTCGGGGCCGCCCGTGATGCCGGCCTCGACGAAACCGACGAAGCGAGGGCAGGCGACGGTGTGTAACTCGACCTGCGGAGCGGCCGCGAAGGCGTCGTCGTACGCCTGGGAGTTGGCGGTCGCCTCGGTACAGATCACGCCCACTCGACCCGACCGCGTAGCGGCCACCGCTCGGCGGGCAGCCGGCAAGATCACTTCGACGACCGGCACGGCGTACCGCTCCCGGGCATCACGAAGGACCGCCGCGCTGGCAGAGTTGCAGGCGATCACCAGGATCTTCACGCCTTGGTCGACAAGATGATCAAGACACTCCAGGGCGTACTCCCGAACGCTGGCGATCTGCTGCTCGCCGTACGGCGCACGGGCGGTATCCCCCAGATAGACGATGTCTTCATGCGGCAGCTGATCAATGACCGCGCGGGCCACGGTGAGTCCACCGAATCCCGAATCAAAGATGCCGATCGGCGCTTCGGTGTCGGCCGTCACGGGTGGTCAGCCTACGCGAGCCGGTAGCGTGGCGACGAGCAGGCGCCACGGCAGCCATCGACGAGGATTCAGGAGGCAACAGATGACCCTCGACCTGGCCGCCCCGGCCGCCGAAATGGCCCGTATCGCAGCCGCGATCCGCGACGACCAACTGAATGATCCAACTCCGTGTCCGGGCATCGATGTGCGCGGCATGCTCGCCCACGTCCTGGGACTGAGCGTCGGTTTCCGTGACGCCGCCCGGAAGGTGGAAGGGCCGACCACCTCCACACCGCCCGGACCGGCCAAGCTGCCCCACGATTGGCGGGCGCAGTTACCGCATCGGTTGAATGAGTTGGTGGCCGCGTGGCGTGAGCCGGGTGCTTGGGAGGGGGAGTCAACTGTCGGTGGTGTCACGTCACCGGCCGCGCAGACGGCCGCCTTCGGCAACAACGAGCTGGTTGTTCACGCGTGGGACCTCGCCGTGTCGACTGGCCAGCCTTACTCGCCGGCCGAGCCGAGCCTGCGGGCCTCCTACCAGCTGGCGTCCTCGATTCCGGACGACCCGCAGGCGCGCCGCGGCCTGTTCGGGCCGAGGGTTGCGGTTCCAGAGGACGCATCTCTGCTGGAACGCACGCTAGCTGCCGCCGGCCGAGACCCACGCTGGCGGCCGGTCTAGGCCCAGACTTGGGTATCCAGGAACTGTTCGCTGCTGTCCAGGTCACCGGTGTAGGCACCGGTGGAGAGATACTTCCAGCCGCCGTCGGCGATGATCAACACGATGTCCGCTGACTCGCCGGCCCTTATCGCACGAGACGCCTGAGCCAGACCGGCGTGCACAACGGCGCCGGTGGAAAGCCCGGCAAAGATGCCTTCGCGATCCAGCAACTCCCGAACCCGGCGGACCGAGTCCCGGGAGCCGACCGAGAATCGGGCGCTCACGACGGAGGCGTCGTAGAGCTCGGGAACGAAGCCTTCGTCCAGATTGCGCAGTCCGTAAACGAGTTCGCCGTAGCGCGGTTCGGCGGCGATGATCTTGACGTCAGGCTTCTTGTCGGCAAAGAACCGGCCAACCCCCATCAAGGTGCCGGTGGTGCCGAGCCCGGCGACCACATGGGTCACCTCGGGAAGATCATCGAGAATTTCGGGCGCCGTGGTCAGATAGTGCGCCTCGGCGTTGGCCGGATTCCCGTACTGGTAGAGCATCACCCAGTCCGGGTGCTCCGCGGCAAGCTCTTTGGCAACCCGCACCGCCTCGTTGGAGCCACCGACAGCGGGGGAGCAAACGATCTCTGCTCCCCACATGGTGAGCACTTCCTTGCGCTCCGGCGACGTGTTCTCCGGCATCACGCAGATCAGCCGGTAGCCCCCCAACTTCGCAGCCATGGCCAGCGAGATGCCGGTGTTGCCGCTCGTCGGTTCCAGGATCGTCGCACCCGGTCGAAGGGTGCCGTCGAGTTCAGCCGTGCGGATCATGTTCAAAGCCGCCCGGTCTTTGATGGAGCCGGTCGGATTCCGATCCTCCAGCTTGGCCCACAACCTGACCGACGGACTCGGCGACAACCGAGGCAATCCGACTAGCGGCGTGTGGCCGACCGAATCGGCCAATGAGTGGTAACGCGCCATTCGAGGTCCGCTTACCCGCCGGCGACCGCAGGCAAGATAACGACGACGTCGCCATCAGCGGTGGGGGCTCGGAGGCCGCCGGCGAAGCGTACATCTTCATCGTTGACGTAGACATTGACGAACCGTCGCAACCCGTGCTCCTCGACGAGTCGCTCCTTCAGGCCGGGATGACGGGCCTCGATATCGTCGATCACCTGAAGCAAGGTGGCGCCGTCGCCGTGGACGGCTTTCGCTCCGCCGGTGAAGGTGCGCAGGATCGTGGGAATCCTTACCTCTATCGACATCGGGTCCTTCTTCTCGTTC
>DATFOP010000038.1:0-2223 GCA_035265505.1 Propionibacteriaceae bacterium
TGCCTTGCCGCGTCTGCCGTCTTCCAGTTGGTACCGGGCGCGATCTACGCCAAGGTGCCGCTCGGAATTGCCGCCTTCCTGCTCGGAGTGACCGCGCAGAACATCAAGATCTGCGTGGACACGTTGGTCCAAGCGCACGTCGACGACGAGTTCAAAGGACGCGTCTTCGTGATCTACGACGTGATCTTCAACGCCGCCCTGGTGTTGGCTGGCGTCATCGGCGCGGTGATCTTGCCGACGAACGGCCGATCAGTACTCATCCTGGTGCTCATGGCTGCCGGCTATCTGCTCATCGCCGCCGCGTTCACGTTGGCAAGCCGCAGCCTCGACATGGACAAAGGCACCGAGTCGCTGAGCGCCCTCAGGTCTGGGACGCCCACCAGCTGAGGAGTTCGGAACGGGCGCGGTCCTCACCGAGGGGGCCTTCCTCCATCCGGCGCTCCAAGAGGAAGTTGTAGGCGCGGCCGACGGCGGGGCCGGGTGGGATGCCGAGGATCTCCATGATCTGGCGGCCGTCGAGGTCGGGGCGAATAGCGTCCAGCTCCTCCTGCGCGGCCAACTCGGCGATCCGGCGCTCCAGGTCGTCGGACGCGGCCCGGAGCCGTCGCGCCTTGGCGGTGTTCCGGGTCGTGGAATCGGCGCGGGTCAGGATGTGCAGGCGTTCGAGCTGGTCTCCGGCGTCGCGGACGTAGCGGCGTACGGCCGCGTCGGTCCAGGGTGCCTCGACCTCCATCCCAGAGCTGTAGCCGTGGAAGCGCAGGTGCAGGAAGATCGGCTCCGCCACCGCGTCGATCTCGTCCTTGCTGAATCGCAACGCCGCCAGCCGCTTGCGGGTCAATTTCGCCCCGACCACGTCGTGGTGGTGGAACGACACCTTGCCGCCAGACTCGAACCGGCGAGTCGCCGGCTTGCCGATGTCGTGCAGCAGCGCAGCCAGCCGGACGATCAGGTCGGGGCGCGCCGGCAGCCGTGGCTCCAACTCGATCGCCTGCTCCAGCACGGTCAGACTGTGCTCGTAGACGTCCTTGTGCCGGTGGTGCTCGTCGCGTTCCAGCCGCAACGCCGGCAACTCAGGCAACACGCGGTCCGCGAGCCCGGTCCGCACGAGCAGGTCGAGGCCGATCCGCGGGTGGTCGGAGCAGATCAGCTTGACCAGCTCGTCGCGGATCCGTTCCGCGGAGATGATGGATAGCCGATCGGTCATCGCCGACATCGCGGCCACCACATCCGGCGCGGGGCGAAAGCGCAGCTGCGCCGCAAACCGCGCCGCCCGCATCATCCGCAGGGGGTCGTCGCTGAACGACACCTCCGGACCCGAGGGCGTCCGCAGCACTCCGGACGCCAGATCGGCCAAGCCTCCGTACGGGTCCACGAACTGCTTGTCCGGCAAGGACACCGCCATCGCGTTCACGGTGAAGTCCCGCCGCGACAAATCACCCTCCACCGAGTCGCCGAACAGCACCTCGGGCTTGCGACTGGAGTCGGCGTAGGCGTCGGATCGGAACGTGGTGACTTCGATCACCCAGGTGCCGCCGGCGTCCTTCACCTGGCAGCCGACCGTGCCGTACTCCTTGCCGATGGTCCACACCGCTCGGGAGAACTTCCGCAGCAGCGCCTCGACGTCGTCCGGCCGGGCCGAGGTGGTGAAGTCCAGATCGTGCCCCAACCGACCCAGCAGCGCATCGCGGACGCTGCCGCCCACCAGATAGAGGGAGTGCCCCGCCTTCTCAAAGATTCCGGCCAGCCGGTCGACGACCGGCGCGATGCGGAGCAGCTGTGCCACGGCATTGGCCTGCGCCTGGTTGAGCCGGGCGGGCGTCGGCGGTCCCCGATGGCCGCTTCCCGTGGCCTCCGACACGCTCGCCTACCCTACCGGCGTTTATAGGATGGCCCGGTGGAGGGTGGGGTCCGGACGCTGCGGCTGTTCGCGGCCGCAGTCCTCCTCACCGCGGGCCTGCTGCTTCCGGCAGCCGTTCGCCCACCGCCCGCCGCCGCGCAAGAACCGCAGCCCTTCGTCTCCATTGCGCTCACCTCGATTGAGCCGGCCCTGCCCTCCCCTGACAGCACGGTGACGCTCAAAGGAACGGTCACCAACATCAGTCCGGTCGTGCTCTCCAATCTGCAAGCCATCTTCTGGCGGGCGCCGAGGGTTCCACTGCTGACCGCCGAAGACCTCGACCGCTCGCTCACCTGGCCCGCCGACGAGCCGCTGGGCGAGCGGCT
>DATFOP010000039.1:0-6447 GCA_035265505.1 Propionibacteriaceae bacterium
CCAGCGTCCGTATCCGGACCATGGCTATGTGCAGAAGCAGTGGGCGGCAATCGCCCCCCATCAGGTGCGACTTGATCAGTTGGTGACAACGAAGCGAACTCTCGATCTCGAGGCGCTACTCGAGGAGGATTCCACCTTCTATGGCGACCTGTTTGCGCACGTCGTTTCCTGGCGAGGAGAGCTGTACTTGGAGGACGGCCTGCATCGCGCGCTGCGCGCCGCCCTGCAACAACGGCAGACGATGCACGCGAGGGTGCTTGATCTGAAGTAGCCGTCGGGCGAGATAGGCTGCGCCGAGGGCAGCGGCGAGGAGTATCAACGGTGATCGGTCGGATCTTCCGCATCGTGCGGACCCCGATCACCCTCTTGTTCTTGCTCAGCGTGCTGTGTTATGCCGCCTGGTGGGGATATACCAACGTATTGCGGCCAATTCCGCCGGCCCCAGCGCAACCCTGCGTTGATCAAAGCATCAACAAAGGACAACTGAAATCCAGCCAAGTAACGGTCAAGGTTTACAACGGCGGAAACAAGCGCGGCCTGGCCGGTGACGTAGGACGTGCGTTGCGGGATCGAGGTTTCAATGTCATTCGTACCACGAATACCGCCGAGAAGATATCGAAGACCGTGATCGTGGGGGCCGACGCGAAAAATCCCGAGGTCCTTCTGGTTAAGGGCTTTTTCAAGGACGCGGTCGTCAAGGGCGACAAGCGTGTGGATCGTACCGTGGACGTCCTGGTCGGCAACAAGTATGGCGGCTTCAACAAGGACGCCAAGCGGACCTACACGGTGAACGCCAGCACCCTTTGCTTGCCATCCCAGACCAAGACCACCGCGGCGCCCCTCGGCGGTTGATCTTCTCTCAGGGCTCCGGCTCGTCTGGCGAACGCCAGCGGGCGAGCCGCCCACCACGGCCAACTTCCCGCAGACGTGCTTCGGTGCCTTCACGCTGCGCCGACGGAGTGACGATCAACAACTCGTCACCGGTCTTGATGCGCTCCCGTGGCGAGGGGTAGAACGGGCGCTCGTCCCGGATGATCAACGACACCACGGTGTGTCGAGGGAGTCGCAACTCGCTGACTTCGACTCCGGCGAGCCGGGAGTCGGCGGGCACCCGGACCTGCAACAGATCCGCCGAAATCATGTCCAGCGGCGCCGCCTCGACCTCCACATCCCGAGCCGACTCCTCGTCGAGGAGTCCGAGCCGGCGGGCAATGAACGGCAGGGTGGGTGCCTGGAGGGATGTGAAGATGATGACGAAGACGAGTACCACGTCGAACAGGAACTCCCCGCCGCCGACCCCCTGCGACAGGGGAATTGTCGCCAGCACAATCGGCACCGCGCCGCGAAGCCCGGCCCAGGAGAGGAAGGCTTGCTCGCGTGGGGGAATGCGAAAACCCGCCGCACAAAGGAGTACCGACAGCGGTCTAGCGACGAAAGTGAGGAACAAGCCGCCGGCCAGGGCGACCAGGACGGCCTGCAGGCTCACCCTGCCCGGCGAAGCCAGCAGCCCCAGCATGACGAAGAGTCCGATCTGGGCTATCCAGCCGATGCCCTCGACGAATGATCGGGTGGCCGCGCGGTGGGGCAGTTGAGCGTTGCCGAGCATCAGCGCGCAGGCGTAAACCGCAGCGAAGCCGCTCGTGTGCAGCATGGCGGCCGTGCTGTACGCGAAGACGGCCCACACCAGCGCGGCCAGCGGGTACAGGCCCGAGGAGGGCAGGGCAACTCTGCGCAGCAGCCAGACGCCGACCCAGCCAAGACCTATGCCGATTGCTAGCCCGGCCAGCAGCTCGACCATGATCAGCCCGATCAATCCGACCACGCCGCCGGTCGTTTCCTCACCGATCGCGATCGAGCTGGCCAGGGTCACCAAGAGCACTGTCGGGGCATCATTCAGGCCGGACTCCGCCTCCAGCGCTCCACGCAGTCGATGCGGGATGGGCACGTTCCGCAGCACCGAGAAGACTGCGGCGGCATCCGTTGGTGAGGTCACCGCGCCGAGAAGGACCGCGATCCAGACGTCGAGGCCAAGGACGTAATGGCAGAACAAGGTCATCAGTCCGACGCTGATTCCCACACCGACGGTGGCCAGTACGCTAGCCACGCCGACCGACGGCCGGATGTCGCGCCATCTGGTCGTCAGACCGCCCTCAGCCAAGATCACCACCAGAGCCGCGAACCCCAGCGCCTGGGCGAGATCAGCATCCTCGAACTGGATGCCCAAGCCTGACTCCCCGAGCAGCATGCCTAGGCCGAGGAAGAGGAGCAGCGAGGGCAGGCCGACCCGAGCCCCGATCCGAGCCGCGATGATCGCGGCAATCACCACGACGGCGCTACCCAACAGGATGGCGTCGATGTGGATCATGGGCACATCCTCCCGGAAATGACGATGCCCCGTCCGAATCGAACCGGGGCATCCTTGGCGGTGGCGGCGGGATTTGAACCCGCGGAGGCTTTCACCTCACGCGCTTTCGAGGCGCGCTCTTTAGGCCGCTCAGACACGCCACCGCCGGTGAGATTACCTGCCGCCGGACGCATGGGCGAATCGGCTCACCCACGAGACTCGCAGCCCACTTCGCACCCTTAACCCGGACTTCGCACCATTCACACAGACGGTGCGGAGTCCGGGTTAGGGGTGGTGCGAAGTGGCGCAAGGCAATCGGGACCTCAAACGCCCCGGCTGACGGGATTCGATCAGCGGGTGGCGAAGAAGGCGCGGAGGAGGGCGCCGCAGTCGGCTTCCAGGACGCCCCCGCGGACATCGACGCGATGGTTCAGCCGGGGGTCGCGTACGACATCCCAGAGCGAGGCAACTGCTCCGGCCTTGGGATCGTAGGCGCCGAAGACCAGCCGGCTAACCCGCGCCAGCACCAGAGCCCCAGCGCACATCGTGCAGGGCTCGAGGGTGACCACAAGGGTGTGGTCGGTCAGTCGCCAGGTGCCTAGGGTCTGCGCGGCCCGGCGGAGGACGAGCAGTTCGGCGTGCGCGGTGGGATCTTGGGCACGCTCCCGCTCGTTTCCGGCGGCCGCCACGATGGCGTCAAAGGGGTCGAGGAGGACGGCGCCAACGGGTACGTCGTCATGCTGCGCGGCTCCTTGGGCTTCAGCCAGGGCGAGCCGCATTGCGGCCTCCCACCGGTTGGCCATGCCAGCTCAGGGGAAGGCCGATTCGGCCACCTTGCGGAACTGCGGCCCGATCTTGATCTTGTCTGCGATCTCGATCAACATCTGGTCACTGCTGAGGTCAAGGTTGTCGATGAGCGTGCTCATATCGAAGTCGCTGACGCCGAGGTCGGAAAGAATGCCTAGATCGCCCATTGGCTCGGCCTCTTCCTCGTCGGGATCCGGGATCTCCTCCCCCAGCATGTCGGCAACATCGCGGGCGATGGGCCACTCAGTCGCCGCAGCGCCATCGGAGAGCAACAGTTGGACGTGCTGGCCGCGAACCCGGGCGATCACGAAGACCTCCTCGACCAGGCTCACGAAACCGATGGCACCGGCATCGCCGGGCAGCCGGCGAAGCTGAATGATGAGCTCTTCCAGATCGTTGGCCAGGTCGGCCGCCAAGGCCTGCACCATCGGCTGGCCGTCCTCACGGTAGGCGGCGACGACGAAGTCGATCTCGTCCGGCGCGGCGTCGTCTAGATCATCATCCTCTGGGCCATCGTCGACGGCATCGGCCTCGGCGTCGGAGTCGTCGCCAGAATCTTCCAGGTCGAACGACTCGTACTCGTCGTCATCGAAGTCCGGCATCATCCCTCCTCGCGAGTGTCCCGCAAAATGCGCCCGTCCATCGTGTCAGAAGTCAGCATCGCGCACGACTGGGATACCGAAGTCGCTGACTGGATCGCTACGGTGCTGGCGTGGAAGTGACCGTCGTGGACCATCCCCTGGTGGCGCACAAGCTCACCGCCCTGCGCGACGCCAGCACCGACTCGCCCACCTTTCGCCGGTTGACCGAGGAACTGGTCACACTCCTCGCCTACGAGGCGACGCGGAATGTGCGGACCATCCCGGTAACCGTGCAAACCCCCGTCGCGCCGGCCATTGGCGTCAAGCTGTCAAGACCCCGACCGCTCGTGGTCCCCATCTTGCGCGCCGGACTAGGGATGCTGGAAGGGATGACCCGGTTGATGCCGACGGCCGAGGTGGGCTTCGTCGGCTTGGTGCGTGACGAGGTGACCCTCCACGCGTCGACCTACGCTGAGCGGCTGCCCTCCGACCTTTCCGGGCGGCAGTGCTATGTGCTCGATCCGATGTTGGCCACTGGCGGCACGCTGGCGGCGGCGGTTCAATACCTTGTCCGGCGCGGTGCCGATCACATCACCTGCATCTGCTTGATCGCGGCTCCGGAGGGCATCGCCCGGATGACGGCGGTGCTCGACGATCTCCATGTGCCCTGCACCCTGGTGCTCGCCGGTCTTGACCAGCGGCTCAATGAAGTCGGCTACATCGTGCCTGGCTTGGGCGACGCCGGTGATCGCCTCTACGGTGTCGCGCACTGATTGCCGGCGCTCTCCACGATTGCTCACTCAGCGCAACACCCGACACCCTTGGGAGCTCGCTGGCGCTCAGTAGTAGTAAGGAAAGCGAGCCCAGTCAGGCGGCCGCTTCTCCAGGAAGGCGTCGCGGCCCTCGACCGCTTCATCGGTCATGTACGCCAGCCGGGTAGCTTCGCCCGCGAAGACCTGCTGGCCGACCATCCCATCGTCTATCGCATTGAAGGCGAACTTCAGCATCCGCTGTGCCGTCGGGCTCTTGCCACATATGATCTTGGCCCAGTCCAGGCCGATGATCTCCAATTCATCGTGCGGCACGACGGCATTGACCATGCCCATCCGATAGGCGTCCTGCGCACTGTAGGTGCGGCCCAGGAAGAAGATTTCTCGGGCGAACTTCTGCCCGACTTGACGGGCCAGGTAGGCGGAGCCGAAACCGGCGTCGAAGGAGCCGACATCGGCGTCCGTCTGCTTGAAGCGAGCCTGCTCAGCACTGGCCAAGCTCAGGTCGCACACCACGTGCAGACTGTGCCCACCCCCGGCCGCCCAGCCGTTGACGAGGGCGATCACGACCTTGGGCATGAAGCGGATCAGCCGCTGGACCTCCAAAATGTGCAGCCGACCCATCGCTGCCGGACCCACGTCGGCTGGCCCCTCTCCCACCGCATACGCGTAACCGCTGCGGGCCCGGATTCGTTGATCACCGCCGCTGCAGAATGCCCACCCGCCGTCCTTTGGCGACGGGCCGTTGCCGGTCAGCAGTACTGCGCCCACGTCGGCTGACGCCCGCGCGTGGTCAAGTGCCGCGTAAAGCTCGTCGACCGTGTGCGGCCGGAAGGCGTTACGCACCTCCGGCCGGTTGAACGCCACCCGTACCACCGGCAGGCCGACCGCGCGGTGGTACGTGATGTCGCTGAACTCAAATCCGGTCACTACTTCCCACAGCTCGGGCTGGAACGGTCCCGCCATGTCACCCCCGACCGACGTACGGCATCTTGGTGGCCATCACTGTCATGGTCGCCACATTGGCGTCGAGTGGTAATCCCGCCATGTACACGACAGCTTTGGCCACGTCGCCCAGCCTCATCCGGGGCTCGGGCCGTACGCTGCCGTCGGCTTGCAGCACGCCGACGGACATCTGATCTGTCATGCCGCTGTCCGCATTGCCGATGTCGATCTGACCGCACGCGATGTCGTACTGGCGGCCGTCGAGCGCGGTGGCCTTGGTCAGTCCGGTGATCGCATGCTTGGTCGCGGCGTAGGCGGCCGAGTGCGGCCTCGGTACGTGAGCCGAAATCGACCCATTGTTGATGATCCGTCCACCGCTCGGAGCCTGCCGTCGCATTTGGCCGAAGGCCTCGCGGCTGCAGAGGAAGGTCCCGGTGAGGTTGACCGCCACGCACGCCTCCCAATCCGCCAGGCTGATTGTGTCGAGGTCCCCGCTTGGGCCTCCCATGCCAGCGTTGTTGAAGAGCAAATCGAGCCGCCCGTGCCGCTCGACCGTGGTACGGAACAGGGACCGCACCGACGCCTCATCGGTCACGTCCGCCGCGATCGGGTCAAGCTCGAACTCGGGATGGTCACCGACAAGTTGATCAAGCGCACCGCGTCGGCGTCCAGCGACGACAACGCGCCACCCCTCGGCCGCCAGTGCCGTGGCCGCCGCCGCCCCAATTCCGCTTGCCGCCCCAGTGACGATCGCAATCCTCTTCTGCGCCGCCATCGCCCTCCTTCCGCCGTCGGACCAGTCTGACAGGATCGAAGCATGCGCATTGCGGTGATCGGGACGGGCATGGTCGGGCGAACCCTGGGTGAGGGCCTGGCCAAAGTCGGGCACGACGTCGTGGTGGGCACTCGGGATCCGGCACGCACGCGGGCGCGAGACGAGTGGGGCGCAACGTCGTTATCACTCGCCAGCTACGGCCAGATTGGTGTTGGCGCCGATCTA
>DATFOP010000040.1:0-3590 GCA_035265505.1 Propionibacteriaceae bacterium
CTCGCGGCGGCGCTGCTCGGCGACCCCCACACACTCATCCTCGACGAGCCGGCGAACGGCCTGGATCCGCACGGGATCCAGTGGCTGCGCGACCTGTTGAAGCTGCAGGCGTCCCAGGGACGCACAGTCTTCGTCTCCAGCCACTTGCTGGCGGAGATGGCGCTGATGGCGGACGAGCTGGTCGTGGTCGGGCGAGGCCGGCTGATCGCCTCTGGGCAAGTCGACTCGTTCGTCCGCGACTTCACCCGTACCTCGGTGCTCGTGCGCAGCCCGCAGGTCGACACCCTGCTTCGGACTGTGCTCGACGCGGTGCCGACGGTCGAGGTGACGCAGGCTCCAGACGGCGCAGCCACCCTGAGCGGCGTCGATGCGGCGCGGGTGGGCGAGCTGGCGGCCGACGTCGGCCTGGTGCTGCACGAACTCGCGACACGCACCGCCTCGCTTGAGGAGGCGTTCTTCGAGGCGACCGGCGCCACCGAGGAGTACGTCGGTCAGTTGCGCAGCGCGCCCGAGACCGCTGGAAGGATCCGATGACAGACGCACTGCGGTTCGAGGGTTTGCGCTTGAGCACCATTCGCTCGACCTACTGGTCCTTGTCGCTGGGGTTGCTGCTCTGCGGCCTTGTCGCGCTGGGTTTCGGACTCGACAGCCGTGGTCCCGATGTCGGCCCGGCGGAGGCTACTCTGCTGCTCACCGCCGGCGGGGAAAGTCTTCCGTTCTCGCTGATGGGATTCGCGGCAGCACTGGTCGGCATTTTCGCAACCGGTCATGAGTACCGGTACGGCACGATCCTCCCCACGCTCACCGCAATGCCACGCCGGTCGGCGCTGCTCGCTGCCAAACTTCTCGTGGTGGTGGGGGCGTCGGCGGTTGCCGCCGTGGCGGTGATCGCCATCTGCTGGCTGGTGGGCACGGTGACCCTGGGCGAGCCGCTGCCGCTCGTTCAGGGACCCATCCCGGCCGTGACCGCCGGCCATGTCGTCCTGGTGATGCTCTACGGCCTGCTCGGTGCCACACTCGGCCAGCTCACGCGCAGCATCCCGGCCGCCGTCGCCATCATGCTCGTCACGCCGCTGCTGATCGAACCCGTCATCGCGGCGCTCTCCGGGCTGAGCGCGCTGAGCTGGCTGAGGGAGGTCGTGCCGTATCTGCCGTTCACCGCCGGCATGCGGCTGGTAAGTGCCGGGCTGGCGGGTGCGTCCGAGGGCCAATCGGTGCTCCACCCATTGGCCCGCTGGGAAGGTGGCCTCGTGTTCGCCGGCTTCATCGCGTTGCTGCTCGCGCTCGCCTGGATCCTCTTCGAGCGTCGCGATGCCTGAGCTGAGCACCCGACGGCGGCATCCACTTGGAGCGGTGTCGTAGACGATGTGGAGGCGGGCAATCGGCCCGTCCCCTTTGTCAGCTCGGCGATGTCGACAACCGTGGATGAAGCCAACGTACCGTCCGCAATTACCCAGGTGAAGTCGAACAGAACGCCACCGCCTCCCTGTCGCGGAAGACGCGCCGGAGCGTTAGCCTCAATTCGGCGGTGTCGGCAAATAGCGTCGGATAGAACTGCCGCGCGGGCACAGAGCCGTAGAGGGTGAGTGCACGATGCTCTTGTCGAAGATGGCATCTCGACCGCTCGACGCGGTCGCGCTGACCGACCCCGAAGGCAACGAGTTCGACATCAACTAGCCGTCGCTGAGAGCGGGCTTGTCGCTCTTCGCCGCCGATCTACCCAACGTGTCCACCGGCTGGGGTGCTCGGGTGCTGTTCGGGTCGCTCGCGGCGATAGAGTCGCGCCTCTATGGTGGACCGATGGCCTCGGTCAGGCAGATCCAAGTCACCTTCGACTGCGCAGAACCTGAGCGCGTCGCTCGTTTCTGGTGCGAGGTGTTGGGGTACGTCGTACCGCCGCCACCCGAGGGGTTTGCTACTTGGGACGATTTCGATCGCGCGCTGCCGCCTGAGCGTCAGGGTTCAGCGTTCGCCTGCATTGATCCCTCCGGTGTGGGCCCGCGACTGTTCTTCCAGCGCGTTCCCGAAGGCAAGGTCGTCAAGAATCGGCTGCATCTTGACGTGCGGGTCGGCACCGGGCTCGTGGGTGAAGAGCGCGTGGCCGCACTTGAGGCCGAATGCGCACGACTGGTCGCACTCGGCGCGGTACGCGTGCGACTACTGCCTGCCGATGGCGACGACGAGTCGTGCCTCGTGATGCAGGACATCGAGGGCAATGAGTTCTGTCTCGACTGAGTGAATCTGATCCTTCGTTGACAATGGCTCGGACCGGTTCATCCCGCCGGGCCTTGACGAATCACACCGCGCACCTCGTCCAGCGAGATTCCGGGTTCCAACTCGGTCATCCACCAAGTGGCGCCCGCTTCTGCGTACGGGGCAACATCGCTGCCGGGACGAAGCTCGACGGCGATGTCATAAGGCGCCGTGTTATTGCCGCGCAGCTCGCGGACGGTCGCCACGGCTTGCGCGAACTCATCCACACCTTCGAGGTTGACCGGGAAGAAGCCGTCGTAGCGCGCTGCCCTTCGCAGCGGCTTGAGGTTTCCCGGGAACGCCGCAGCCCAGACTGGTATTCGCGGCCGTTGCACCGGCCGAGGGAGGAACTGCACATCGTCAATGAGGTAATGCTTGCCGCGGTGGTTGACCGGCTCGCCGGACCAGGCCGCCACAAGGATCGCGAGTGCCTCGTCGAGCATCTCACCCCGCGCTCGATCATCGACCTGCTCCCCGGTCTTGGAGAACTCCCCGGCGAACTGGTCCCCGCCCAGACCCACGCCGAGGATGAGGCGGCCACCGCTGAGCCGATCCAGGGTCGCGGTTTCCCTTGCCACCTTGGCCGGGCGCCGGCGCGCAAGCGGGGTGACCATGGGGCCCAACATCACCTCTTGGGTCGCGGCCGCGACCGCCGCCAAGGTGATCCACGGATCGGCCAGTTGCTTTATCGGCTCACGCCAGCGGAGCTGGTCCCACACAAACACCCCGTGCCAGCCCCACTCCTCCGCTTCGGCGGCCAGCCGCGCCACAACCCGCGGGTCGGCAAGCTCCTCGAACAGCGGCAGCCACAGACCAGCGCGCATGTCGCTACGAAATCAAGCCTTGGGGTCGATCGGCAAGTTCTTTCGCCCGGCCCAAGGCGACGCAGTGACCGCCAACCAACGTCAACTGCTTTGCGGCACAGTCAGGTCCGGCAGGAACTCGACGATGGAACGGTGCCGTGCTGAAGTGACGGTGCCAAAGGCGAGTCCGGCTTCGCGGGCGAGGTCGGTGAGCCTGTCGAGGCTTCGTTCTCGGCCGCCGCAGTAGGCGAACATTCGAAGGTCCATCTCGGTGCTGACAGATTCGACGTCCTCGGTGTCCTCGATCACGAAGACCTTGCCGTTTGGTCGTGCCGCATCCGCACAGTTCCGAAGGATGCGGCACGCGTCGTCATCGTCCCAGTCGTGAACGACCCTGGAGAGGATGTAGCCTCCCGCGCCTGCGGGCAACGGCTCGAAGAAGTTCGCGGCACGCGCACCGCCGCGATCGGCGAGACCAGCCGCGGCCAACGCCCGGGCAGCAGTGGTGGCCGGCGATGGCAGGTCGAGCACGGT
>DATFOP010000041.1:0-9944 GCA_035265505.1 Propionibacteriaceae bacterium
TGGCTACGCCCAGCTCGGTGACGATATACCGGTGGCCGTACGATCTTCGGCGACCTCCGAAGATCTGCCCGACGCAAGCTTCGCCGGTCAGCAGGAGACCTACCTCAACGTTCGTGGACTGGACCCCGTGCTGGAGGCCGTTCGCGAGTGTTGGGCCTCGCTGTGGACGGGCCGAGCCATGGCGTTTCGGCGGCAGCACGGCATAGACCCTGCAGCGGTGAGTCTCGCCGTCGTGATTCAGCGGATGGTGGAAGCGGAAGCGTCCGGTGTGGCGTTCACAGCTAACCCGGTCAGCGGCGCTCGGGATGAGGTGGTGATCGCGGCGGCGTGGGGTCTGGGCGAGTCGGTCGTCGGTGGGTCAGTGGACACCGATGACCTGGTGATACGCAAGCCGGCGGGCCCCGTACTTTCCCGACAGATTCGGGAGAAGACAGTCAGGACGTCCTACGCCGAACACGGCACCGAAGAAGTGCCGGTCGAGGTGTCGCGCCGCAACCAGCCCGTCCTCGACGACGCCGCTGCGATCGAGCTGACTCAACTGGTCGCCCGGATCGAGAAGCATTACGGCACTCCGCAGGACATCGAGTGGGCCTGGGCCGCCGATCAGTTCCTCGTTGTCCAATCCCGGCCGATCACTGCTCTGCCAGAAGTCGACGGCCCGATCCCGACGGAGTGGACGGTTCCCGGCCGCAAGAACATGTACGTCAGGGCCAGCATCATTGAGCAACTCCCGGACCCGCTGTCGCCACTCTTCGCCGACCTGATCGACCCCGCCGTGACCCGCTCGTTGACGAATCTGCTGAACGAATTCCTCGGCCGCAACGTGCTGCGGGACGGCGATCTGAGCGTGCCGACGATCAATGGTTACGCGTACTACTCCTACGGCCGGACCGGGATGGCCCGGCTCATGTGGCGCACCCCGCAGGCGATGAAGATTCTGGTGCGCCGAGACGAGTACAGCGCGAAGCCCCGATGGGAGAACTACTCGCATCCCCGCTACCGGGCGATCGTGGAAAGCTGGAGGGCTCGCTCAATTCCCGAGCTCACATCCGTCGAGCTTTTGGACGGCGTGGTCGAACTGTTCGACGCCGGCGCTGAGTACTACACCTCGGTGCAAACGATCATTCCGCTCGCCGCCTCCAGTGAAGTGATCTTCAGCTGGTTTTACAACACCTTCGTTCGTCGCGGTGGCGATCCGCCGGCGCAGACGTTCCTGCTCGGCTTCGACAGCGAACCGATCCGTGCCGAGAAGTCCCTCTACGACTTGGCGGCGGCCGCCAAAGTGGAGCCAACGCTTGCCGCTGCCCTCACCGATCTCAGCTCCGCCGAGCTGGTCGAGCTGCTTCGCGGCGATCAGCCGCCGGCGGCGGTGCCACCAACCGCGTGGGAACAATGGAGCAGCAACTTCTCCACTCACCTCGGCCGCTACGGACATGCTTTATACAACCTCGACTTCATGAACGCCGTCCCCGCGGACCAGCCGGGCCCTCTGCTGGACACGATCCGGTTCTTTCTGGGGGAACAGAGCACCAATCCGTACGCGCGGCAACAGCGCACCGCGTCCCGACGGGACGAGCAGGCTGCAACGGTGCTTGCCCGGCTGGATCCGGTGCGACGCGCGACGTTCGACCGTCTGCTGCGCTGGGCACAGGACATGGCGCCGGTGCGCGAGGACGCTCTGGCTGATGTCGGACCGGCCTGGCCGCAGATGCGGCGAATGCTCGGCGAACTCGGTCGACGGCTGGTCGCCGCAGGTGCGCTCGAGAGGCCCGAGGACGTCTACTGGCTGCGGTACAAGGAGCTGCGCATCCACTCGGTGGCCACCGATGCCGGCCGGTCCGTCGACCGGATCGACGTGGCCGAGCGCAAGCGCATCTGGCGCGGCCAGCGACGGGCCACTCCCCCACAGCTGCTGCCCAAGGGCGCCTGGTTCTACGGCATTGAGAAGGTGATGCCAGCCGCCTCCGAGGAGCAGACCGGCGACGTGATCAGGGCGTTGGCGGGAGCGCCGGACAGGTGACGGCAGCTGCGCGGGTGTTGGCCGGACCACAAGAATTCAGCCAGATGGAGCCGGGTGATGTCCTGGTAGCCAGTATTACGACGCCGGCCTGGACGTCGCTGTTCGCCATGGCCTCTGCGGTCGTCACGGACATCGGCGGGCCGCTGAGCCACAGCTCGATCGTGGCGCGCGAGTACGGCATTCCGGCGGTGCTCGGTACCGCTGTGGCAACTCGACGGATTGCGAGCGGAGAAAAGATCCGGGTTGACGGCGACGCCGGCACGGTTACTCTCCTTGATCAGTAAGCTGCCGGCGCGACGATCGGTCCAGTCACCGACCGCGCGTCGAGGACCCGCAGGCCTGCCGTCCTAGCACTCGCGACTTGCGTCGGTCTTGCGGCAACGGCCTGGGTCGTGCTTCGACGCCGACGCCAGTCAGACCACCATGGTTGACCCACCGAACTCGGTCAGTCCCACCCGCCGAAACCCTTAGTGTCAGGTGGTGGGGTTCACTCAAGCGCAGTTGCGGTCATACCGGGACGCAAGCGTTCCTGATCTTCTGGGTCCGGGCCTGAAGCTACTGTTCGTCGGCATCAATCCGGGTTTGTGGACCGCCGCCATCCAGACCCATTTCGCCCACCCTGGCAATCGGTTCTATCCGGCGCTCAGACTGGCCGGGATCATTGATCGTGATCTTGACCGGGCTGAGGGTATGACCGACGACGATCGGGCCCATCTCCTCGGCCGCGGCATCGGCATCAGCAACCTGGTCAACCGGGCCACGACCCGAGCCGACGAACTCAGCGCCGTCGAGTTGCGTGAAGGACCTGCTCGCCTGGAGGCACTCATTCAGCAGTGGGCACCAAAGGTCGTCGGTGTGGCCGGCGTGACCGCATTCCGCACGGCCTTCTCCCGGCCCAGAGCCCGCCTCGGCCGTCAGCCTGATGATCTGGCGGGCGCCGAACTCTGGGTGGTGCCCAATCCCAGCGGCCTGAACGCGCACGAGACCATCACCAGTCTCGCCGCCGCCTACGCCAAACCTGCCCGCGCGGCTGGTGTGATCGCGTAGCCAATCGGCGGCGGCTCCGAGCCCCGCCGATCCGCCTCTTCACCTGGTGCGAATCAACTCCTCGATCCTTCTCGCCTTCGCGTGCCGCCAGCGGTGTGCTGAGATGTGGGCTATGACTTTCGCGCCGGCAGCGCCGCTGCGCTACCCGATCGAGCAGCATCGGTTGGACAACGGTCTGCGGGTGATTGCCAGTCCTGATCATGTCGCCCCGTCGGTGGCCGTGAACCTGTGGTACGGCGTTGGCTCCCGGCACGAGGAGCCGGGACGCACCGGCTTCGCCCATCTCTTCGAACATGTGATGTTCCAGGGGTCTGCCCACGTGCCCTCCGGCCAGCACATCGCATTGATGCAAGCCGCCGGTGCGTCGGTCAACGCCACCACATGGTTCGACCGCACGAACTACTTCGAGACTCTGCCGACCGGCGGACTTGATCTTGCCTTGTGGCTGGAGGCTGACCGGTTGAGCTCACTTTTGGACGCCCTCACCCAGGACAATCTGGACAACCAGCGCGAAGTGGTCAAGGAGGAGAAGCGCCAGCGCTACGACAACGTGCCGTACGGCGATGTCCTGGAGCGCTTGATCACCTTGACTTTTCCGCCAGATCATCCGTACGGCCACACCACTATCGGTTCCATGGCAGACCTGGACGCTGCAACCCTTGCCGACGTGGGAGCGTTCTTCCGCCGCTATTACCTGCCCAATAATGCGGTGCTCACCATCGCCGGGGACATCGAGCCTGAGGACGGTTTCGCCGGCGCCGAAACCTACTTCGGATCCCTGCCCGCCGGACCGCTTCCCCCCAGCCCGCAGGAAGACCCCATGCCGCCGCTCGGCCCGGCTGATGATCTGCCACGGGTAGAGACGTCCGGGCCCGTTCCCGCGGAAGCGGTCTACGTCAGCTGGCGGTTGCCAGCTCGAGATGTCCCGGAGTTCGACGCGTTGGATCTCCTGTTCGGCGTCCTCGGTCACGGCCAGACGTCACGGCTACACAAGAAACTCGTGCGTGAGGCAGAGCTGGCGGAGAGTGCGTCGGCGACCTGCATGGGTCTGATCGGAGGCAACTCGTACGGCTTCGCCTACGCGCGTGCGCGCGACGGCGTTGAGGTCGAGGAATTGGAGGCCGCCTTGCTTGGCGAGGTCGATGCGCTTCTCCAGCAGGGTCCTACCGAGGTCGAACTTCGCCGCGGAAAGGCTCAGTACGAGCGCAACTGGCTGCACGAGCTGGCCCGGATCGATTCGAGAGCGGATGCCCTCGGCGAGTACGCGACCTTGCTGGGCGATCCGCACTTGATCAATACCAGGCTGAGCGAAGTCAACACTGTCGAGGTGGACGCAATAGCGGCGGCCGCGGCCGCCTGGTTCGGCCGAGATCGACGGGGCACCCTCATTTACCGGAAGGACCAGCCGTGAGCGCGCTGCCGCAGCCGCCAATCGCTCCGCCTGGCCCGTGGTCGTTTCCGACTGCACAGCGCAGTCAGCTGTCCAACGGAGTCGAGGTGATCACTTTCGCACTACCCGGCCAGCATGTCATCGCCGCTCACTTGATCATGGACCTGCCGCTCAGTGCGGAGGACCGCGAACGGGAAGGTGTCGCCACGATCTGCGCCCGGGCTCTGGACGAAGGCACTCGCTCTCATCCGGGCGAGACCTTCGCTGAGCATCTGGAGACCGAGGGTGCGGGCCTCGGCGTCGAGGTCTCCCTGGCTGGGTTGCAGACGGTCCTCGACGTCCCAGCCAGTCACCTCGCTCCCGCTCTTGAGCTGTTCGCCGAGGCGGTGATCGAGCCAGAGCTCACCGAAGCCGACGTTCGCCGTCATGTACAGCTTCGCCTGGCCGAGATCGAGCAGGCTCGCGCCAACTCATCCCAAACCGCCAACCTCGAGTTCCGAGCGGCCATCTTCGACCCGTCCTCCCGTGCGTCTCGGATGAACGGCGGCGAGCCCGAGACCTTGACCGGCCTTACCCCGGACGCGGTGCGTGCATTCCACGCAGCGGGCTTCGGCCCGCGCGACGCGACGTTGGTCATGGCCGGTGACTTCGCGGAAGATCCCGTGGCCATCGCTGAAACGGCCCTCGGGCGCTGGCAGAACCCGGAGCAGTCCCACCCCGCTCAGCCGCGGATCGGACCAGGAGACCAGAAGTCGATTTTGGTGCACCGTCCGGGCGCGGTGCAGGCCGACGTGCGGCTCGGTGGCTTCGGCATCGACCGGCTGGATCCTCGTTGGGCCGCAATCTCGGTGGCGAGCTACGCCGTAGGCGGTGCGTTTCTCTCCCGGCTCAACGCTGTACTCCGCGAGGAGAGGGGCTACACGTACGGGGTGCGGATGCAGTTTTCGCCCTTGCGCACCGGCGGCTCCTACGCCGTCCAGGGATCCTTCCGCACCGATGTCGCAGTCGATGCACTCGTCGAGGCGCGCCGTCTGATGGACCTCCGTGGTGCGCCGATCGCGGCCGACGAGGTGGACGACGCCGTTGCGTACTTCACCGGCGTGACACCGCTGCGCTACGCCACCGCTGACGGGGTGGCCGATCAGGCGGCAACCGAGGTGCTGGCCGGCCTCGGTGAGAACTATGTCGATCGCAACTTGGCCGCGCTGCGGGCGACCACGCCGGAGTCGGCCACGGACGCGTACGAATCCCTGGTCGACACCGATCGGCTGACCCTGGTGGTGGTGGGCGACGCGGATCGGTTGGCCGACCCGTTGCGCGCCGCCGGGTACCCAGATCTCGCGGTCACCTAGCCTCCTGGATTCGAGCTACCGGCCGAGGGCCGTCAGCGCCCGCTCCACCGCCGCCTCCGCTTCCTTGATCTTGGTCTGGTAGGTCGCCAGGTCACCACTGGTCAACGCCTTTTCGGCCTCGGTGAAGGCCTTCTCCGCCTGGTCGAGAGCCTGCGAGGCGGCCGTGTTGTCCGCCTCACCGGTGGGGGCAGGCGCGGGCTCGGGTCCGTCGCCGCCCTCGCCAGTGTTGACGCCCGACTCACCGAAGACCTCGTCCAGCGCCTGCTGCAGGGTGTCGCCGATGCCGACCTCCTGGCCGAACCGGACGACGACGAACCGTAGCGCGGGATACGACCCGGTGCTGCCCTGCCGCTGGGTGTAGACCGGAGTGACGTAGAGCAGGCCGCCGCCTACGGGCAGGGTCAGCAGGTTGCCGAATGCAGCGCTTGAGGCACCTTGATTCAGGAACGGGCGCAGCCGATCGGCGACCTTCTCGTTGGTCGTCATAGCGTTGAACGACTGCCCTGGCCCGTCGATCTGGCTGCTGTCGGACATGCGCAGCACGCGCAGCAGGCCGTACTGGGGACTGCTGGCATCAGCGTTGACCGCCATGTAGGCGGCCAGATTGGATCGACCCTTGGGTACGAAGGCCGTGGTCAGCGAGAAGGTCGACGGCTCACCCGTCGACGGCCACTTGATCGACAGGTAGAACGGGGGCTCCAGGGTGTTGCTGGTGGCGCCGGCGATCGGGTCCTTCGGAATCTCCCAGAGGCTGGTGTTCTGGTACCAGTTGTCCGGGTTGGTCACGTGGTAACGCCCGAGGATCTCTCGCTGCACCTTGAACAGATCCTGCGGATAGCGCAGGTGGTGCCGCAGATCCGCCGTGATTGCCGACTTCGGCTGTACGACGCTGGGGAACGCCTTACGCCACGTCTTGAGCACGGGATCGTCCTCATCCCAGGCGTAAAGCGTCACCGTGCCGTCGTAGGCGTCGACCACCGCCTTGACCGAGTTGCGGATGTAGTTGACGTCCTGGCGGGCCTGCACGGCGACGGTGCCCTGATTGGTCTGAGCGTCCGCCGTCACCTCGTTCAGCGCCACCCTATTGCTGTAGGGGTAGGAGTTGGACGTCGTGTAGCCGTCGACGATCCACTTGACGCGGCCCTCGACCACAGCCGGGTAGGCGTCCCCGTCCACCGTCAGCCAGGGTGCGGCTTTCTCCACGCGCTCACGCGGCGTCCGGTCGTAAATGATCTTGGACGCGGAGTTCACCCGATCCGACAACAGCATATTGACGTCGCCGAACTTGGCGGCGTACAGCAGTCGGTTCCAGAGGCTGCCGACCGGCACGCCGCCCTTGCCGGTGTAGGTGTAGGTCTTCGGGTTGCCCCCGTCGCCACCACCAGGTGTATCCAGCTCGACCGCCGGCGCTCCCGCCGGGGCTCCCACGATTGAGAAATCCCTATGGATTTCGCCGAAGTAGATCCGCGGCTCGTGCTCGCTGATCTTGCCGGTCGGCGGGATGTCCTTGGCGATCCACTGCGGCTCGCCGCCGGACTGCCGCTGGTTACCGTACGCCGCCACCAGGCCGTAGCCATGCGTATAGACGGTCTTGAGGTTGTTCCAGTTCTTTCCCTCGATGCCACTCTGATCCATCTCGCGCACGCCCACCACCGCATCGGTTTCCGTGCCGTCGATGGTGTAACGGTCCACGTCGAGGGTGCGCGGGAACGAGTAGTAGCCGCGAACCTGCTGCAGCTGCTCATACGCCGGACCGACGACGTTCGGATCGATCAACCGGATGCCAGGCAACGCCTCGGCATCGGCGCGGAGCTGGCTCGCCTCCGCCGTGGTCCGCGCCGAATAGTCGGTGATCTGGACCTCGCTGATCCCGTACGCGGCACGGGTCGCGGCGATGTTCCGTTCGATGTAGGGCCGCTCCTTCAACGGCTCATCGGGCCGGACGCTGAAGTACTGAACGGCACCGGGATAAAGCACACCCAGCACGATCGCGGACAGCACCATCAGGGTCAGGCCGATGGTGGGCACTACCCATCGGCGCAGAACGGCGTTCGCCAGGAAGAGCATCGCACAGATCACCGCGATCACGGCCAAGATCGTCTTCGCGCGGAGGGTGGCGTGGTCGTCGGTGTAATTGATGCCGGTGAAGAGCGGGTGTGAGGTGATCTCCAGCCCGTACCGGTCAAACCAGTAGCTGATTCCCTTCACCAGCACAGCGAGGCCGACCAGGATCGAAAGGTGGGCTTGAGCGGCCGGGCTGCTCCCCCGCCGTGGCCCGCTGAAGCGAATGCCACCCATGACGTAGTGCATGATCGCTGCGGCCACCGCACTGAACCCGAGCGCGGCGAAGACAAAGGACAGCGTGAACCGCCACCATGGGTAGCTGAAGACAAAGAACCCGATGTCCAGCCCGAACTTGGCATCCGTGGCGCCGAACGGCGTGCGGTGCTGCCACGCGAGGTAACTGAGGGCATGACCGCTCGCGGCGCCGCCGGCGAAGAGTCCCACGACGACACCCAGCGCCACGACGACCCAGACGAACTTGGATTCGAGCACCTCCCGGTAGCGCTCGAGTAGCGGGCTGCTCGGAGCACTTGCTCGTACCCGCGGCCTCATCCGGTAGGCAATCACCGCATTGGCGCCGACGACTGTCGCCATGATCAGCCCGAAGGCCACGAAAAGGCCGAGCCTGGTCAGCAGCATGGTGCTGAACACCGAGCCGAAGTCGAAAGAGCGATACCACAGGCGGTCGGTCCAGACGCTGGTGAAGATGGCAAAGACGATGATCAGGACCGCGGCAATGATCAACGTCGGCAGGATGGCGCTACGTCGTCCGGCTGCCCGGATACTGCTCACTCGTTCGTCTCCTCAGATTGCATGTGGCGCTATTCCTGCTGCTGTTACGGCCGGCACGCGACTCATCGCAGCCAGCGTATGCGGCAGCACCCAAGCGCGCGGTGGAATCAGTCGTTAAGAACAACGTGGGATCAGTGCGGTCCGTTCCGGCGTCTGAAGGTCCCGCAACGCACCGATTGCCTCGAACAAGGTCTCCACCCTGATGAGCGTCATATCGGTTTCCAGTCCGGCAAGATCAGCGCAATTGGCCGCCGGCACGAGGAACGCCGTGGCGCCTTCCCTGTCCGCTGCGGCCACCTTCTCCTGGATAGCGCCGATAGCTCCGACATCACCATTGGGAGTGATCGCCCCGGTGCCGCCGACGTGCTTGCCTTCCAGGAGCGGCCCCTCGGTGAGTTTGTCGTAGATCGCCACCGCGAACACCAGTCCTGCGCTCGGACCGCCGATCTGCTGGCCCAGCTCAAAGGAAATCGAGGGCCCGTACTTATAGCCCTCCCCCAGGTTGATGCCCACGACCGGAACGCCGGACTGACTGGGCGACTCCACCGTCGTCACCGTGACCTCTGTCTGAGTTCCCTCTCGGAGGACGTCAAAGCGAACCTGCTCGCCGACCCGATGCCGGCGGACCAGTCGTTGGATCACATCCGTGTCAGTCGCAGGGATGCCATCGACGGAGACGACCAGATCTCCGGGCCGCAAACGGTCATGTGCGGGCCCCCCGATGGTGACCGAGGCGACGCGAGGCATTTCAATCACGGGGTGATTGGCGGCGCGCAGGGCGGCAACGATCGCGTCGTCCTGAGCGCTCTCCATCATGTCAGCATCCTCGGCCTCCAGCTCGTCGGCAGACTTCCCCGGGTCGTATACCAACTCCTTGGGGATGGTGTCACGATGAGGCAGCCAATAGGCGAAGAGTGCCTGCGGCAGGCTCAGCCGCCCGTCCGCGGGGGTGGTCGCTACGACTGTCAGGTCGAGCTGCCCGGTCGTGGGATAGGTCTGGATCCCCGAAATCTCGATCATCGGCTTCTGGCCGATCTCGCCGAGAGTGTCCCGAGCGCCGCCGGGGCTCCAGTTGACGAAAGGTACGGGCACGACAACCAGCAAGATGGCCAACAGCACGAAGACCACCGCCGAGACGAATGCGGTCCAGGTCTGGCGGGTCACGCGTAGCCCGCGAATATGGCCGGCCGACGGATCACGGCAGTCCCACCCAGGCGCTCGCACCAGAGCTGAAGTGCTGCTCCTTCCAGATCGGAACGGAAGTCTTGATCTCGTCGAT
>DATFOP010000042.1:0-2012 GCA_035265505.1 Propionibacteriaceae bacterium
GTGTCCGCGCGTGTTCCTGGCCGGGACTTGCTGGTGATCAAGCCGTCCGGGGTGAGCTACGACGAGCTGTCAGCCGAGAACATGGTGGTTACCGATCTCGAGGCCAATCTGGTCGAAGGCGACCATGCGCCGTCCTCCGACACCGCGGCACATGCCTACGTCTACCAGCACATGCCCGAAGTGGGTGGCGTGGTGCACACCCACTCCACGTACGCCACCGCCTGGGCTGCTCGCGGCGAGCCGATCCCCTGCGTGCTGACCATGATCGCGGACGAGTTCGGCGGTGACATCCCCGTCGGGCCGTTCGCATTGATCGGCGACGACTCCATCGGCCGCGGGATCGTGGAGACTCTGTCCGGACATCGCTCTCCCGCGGTCCTGATGAAGAACCACGGCGTCTTCACCATCGGCGCTACCGCGAAGGCGGCGGTCAAGTCAGCGGTGATGTGCGAGGACGTGGCGCGCACGGTGCACATCGCCCGCCAGATTGGTCAACCGCTGCCGATTGCACAGTCGGATGTCGACTCGCTCTTCGAGCGCTACCAGCACGCGTACGGCCAACATTGATCACATCGCGAACGGAGGAAGCCTCATGGCATCGGCGTCGTACTGCTGGTTCCTGACGGGAAGTCAAGGTCTCTACGGCCCCGAGACGCTTGAGCAGGTGGAACGCCAGTCGCGGGAGATCGTCAGTCAGCTCAATGAGTCGGGTGACCTGCCGTTGCAGGTGGAGTGGCAGCCAATCCTGACCGATGCCGAAGCCATCCACCGGGTGATGCTGGAGGCGAACGCCGATCCCCAGTGCGTGGGTGTTATCGCCTGGATGCACACGTTCTCACCGGCGAAGATGTGGATCACCGGTCTGGATGCCTTGCGCACACCGCTGTTGCATTTGCATACCCAAGCCAACGTGTCGCTTCCATGGGCCGAGATCGACATGGATTTCATGAATCTCAATCAAGCTGCGCACGGTGATCGGGAGTTCGGCTACATCCAGACCCGCCTCGGGGTGCCTCGCAAAACGGTGGTGGGACACGTCTCCAACCCCGCCACGGTCGGACGTATCGCGGCGTGGCAGCGAGCGGCGGAGGGCGCCGCCGCGGTGCGCCGGCTCAAGCTGGCACGGTTCGGCGACAACATGCGCGATGTCGCCGTCACCGAAGGCGACAAGGTCGAGGCGCAGCTGCGCTTCGGGGTCTCGGTGAACACCTACGCGGTGAATGATCTCGCCGCTGTGGTCGACGACGTGCCCGACAGCGAGATCGACTCGCTTCTCGACCAGTACGCCGAAAGCTACGAGGTGGTTCCAGAGCTGGCGGCTGGCGGCGAGCGACACGAATCCCTCCGCTACGGTGCGCGAATCGAGGCCGGTCTCCGCGCCTTCTTGACTGACGGGAACTTCGGCGCGTTCACCACGAACTTCCAGGATCTCGGCGGTCTCCGCCAGCTCCCGGGACTGGCGGTTCAGCGGTTGATGGCCGAGGGCTACGGCTTCGGCGGTGAGGGGGACTGGAAAACCTCCGTCATGCTCCACACGATCAAGGCCATGGGGCGCGACTCGTCTCGGGGCACGTCGTTCATGGAGGACTACACGTACCACTGGGGTCCCGGCACACCCAAGATTCTCGGGGCTCACATGCTGGAGGTATGCCCCACCATCGCGACCGGCCAGCCCCGGGTGGAGATCCATCCGCTGGGCATCGGGAACCGTGAGGATCCGGTCCGGCTGGTGTTCGACGCCGAGCCCGGTCCTGCAGTCGTGGTGGGGATCTGCGACCTGGGCGATCGGTTTCGGCTGGTGCTCAACGAGGTGACCGTCGTTCCTCCGGACGAGCCGCTACCCAACCTCCCGGTAGCTCGAGCCGTCTGGGAACCTCACCCTGACCTCGCGACGTCTGCGGAATGCTGGCTGGCCGCCGGCGGTCCTCATCACACCGTGCTGTCCTCGGCGGTAGGCACCGAGGAGCTGAGCGACTTCGCCGCCATGATGGGCACCGAGCTGGTGATCATCG
>DATFOP010000043.1:0-2917 GCA_035265505.1 Propionibacteriaceae bacterium
ACCGACCAACCCCAGCAGCAGGACGCCCGTGACGACGACAGCGGCCCGGCCAGGCGATCGCCAATGCGGGGTAGATTGTGAGCCGCGAAGATCGCCATCAGCCGACGCACGGCGCGGCAATGAGCCGTACGACCGGGTTCCTGCCCGGTCTCCCCGAGGAGAATGGCTCACAAGGACCAACACTAGGCGGAAACGTGGCCCACTCCCACGCAACGGACGGCGCGCCGGGCCCGAACGAGACAGTTCGGCACCGGCGGGCACTGCGCATCCTCATCGTCGTGTTGATCCCGCTCGGCATCTGGACGCTGGCCGGGCTGATCGCGCTGTGGCCGGAAGACATCTCGTCCCATGTCAACAAGGACGTGGCCGGCTACACGGTCGCGGGGGTGACCTACCCGAAGGCACGGATCACCGCCGTGAAGGAGATCTCCTGCGAGGGCCTGCCCGGATCGACCCCCGGAGTGACGGATACCCGCTGCGCCGATGTCACGGCCGAGCTGCTGGAGGGCGAGGAATCGGGCCAGGCGGTGACCGTCCCGCTCACCTCAGCGGTCTACGCCTCCGGCGTCGAGGTTGGCCAGAAGATTCTGCTGATCCGGGTCCCGCCAGCCGACGATCAGCCCGCCCAGTACAACTTTTCCGATTTTGTGCGCAGCACCCCCTTGGTAGTCATCGCCGTGATCTTCGCGGTCTTGGTAGTCGCCGTGGCCCGTTGGCGAGGTTTCGCGTCCGTAGTGGGACTCGGCTTCGCTGGGTTCATCTTGGTCAAGTTCATGTTCCCGGCCCTGGTGGCCGGGTCCGACCCGATCCTGGTGGGGTTGATTGGGTCATCAGCGATCATGTTCGTCGTCTTGTACGCCGCGCACGGCTTCAGCGCCCGCACGACCACGGCACTGGTGGGCACGTTGTTCGGGCTGATCGTCAGCGCGTTGCTCGGCCTGATCGCCACTCGCTGGGCTCACCTGACCGGTGTGGCGGCCGAGGACGATTATGTGCTCGCTGCGGCCGCCCCCGATCTGCGACTCACATCGGTGGTGATCTGCGGGATCATCGTGGCCGGGCTGGGCGTGCTCAACGACGTGACGATCACCCAAGCGTCGGCCGTCTGGGAACTGGCCGACAGTGGCCGCAGCCAGAAGCACCTGTTCGCCAAGGCGATGCGCATCGGCCGCGATCACATCGCGTCGACCGTCTACACCATTGCGTTCGCCACGGCGGGCGCCTCGCTCTCGGTCTTGCTGCTGATCGTCGTCTACGACCGGCCACTGTTGTCCGTGCTGCAGACAGAGCAGTTCTCCGGTGAGGTGCTGCGTACGTTGGTCGGCTCGATCGGATTGGTCCTCGCGGTCCCGCTGACCACGGCGATTGGCGTCGCCGTCGTTCGAGCCAGCGGCCGCCGCGGGCCAACGGTGTTGGACAAGCTTCGCCCCTCGCGGACACCGGTGCCAGCCGCTGCTGAGTCCACACAGCCAGCCGAGCCGGCCGAGGAGACGATGGGAACCGACAAGTCCGTCACGAGGCGGTTCCGGCAACGCAGCGTTGATGACGACTTTGGTGACTTCAGCCACCTGCGGGATCCGGCGGACACAGATCCAGACCGTTCGGGTGAGGCCAAGAGTCGCAAGGGCGGGCCTAGCTGATTCATCCTGGCTTCACCAGCGGAAAGAGGATCGTTTCCCGGATTCCTGCGTTTGTGAAGAGCATCACCAGCCGATCGATGCCGAGACCCAGCCCGCCCATCGGTGGTGCTCCGAACTCCAATGCCGTCAGGAAGTCCTCATCCAGCTGCATCGCCTCGGGGTCGCCAGCCGCCGCGGCGAGCGATTGAGCGGTCAGCCGTTCCCGCTGAATGACGGGGTCGATCAGCTCCGAAAACCCCGTCGCGCGTTCCAGGCCGCCGATCAGCAGGTCCCAGGCCTCGATCAGATGCGGATCGCTGCGATGCGGGCGGGCCAACGGTTGGGCCAAGGGTGGATAGTCGCAGACAAAGGTCGGCTGGATCAGGGTCGGTTCGACGAGTTCGCCGAACAGATGCAGGATCAACTTCTCGGCGGTCCAGCTCTCCTCGGCACCTACCCCGTGCCGCTCCGCGATCTTGCGCAGGTGCTCCGCGCCCGTGTCCGGCGTAATTTCCTCGCCCAGGTGCGCCGAGAGGCCGGGATAGACGCCCAGCCACGGCCAGCTGCCACCGAGGTCGATCGCCCCCGCGGGAGTGTCTAGCTGCCGCGATCCCAGCAGGTCGGCGACATCGAGGATGAGCTGCTGGGTGAGGGCGGCGATGCTCCGCTGATCACCCCAGGCCTGGTAGACCTCCAGCATGGTGAATTCCGCGCTATGCGTGGAATCGATGCCCTCATTGCGGAAGATCCGGCCGATTTCGTAGACCCGCTCGATCCCGCCGACCACGGCCCGCTTCAGGAACAGCTCGAGCGCGATCCGCAGTGTCATGTCGATGTCGAACGCATTGAGATGGGTCCGAAACGGGCGGGCGTTTGCGCCGCCGTGCACCAGCTGCAACACCGGAGTTTCAATCTCCACGTAGCCATCGCGGTGCAAGCTCTCCCGGAGGCTGCGGGTGATCGCCGCCCTGGTCCGCACCATGCCCCGGGCGGTCTCCCGTACGGTCAGGTCGGCGTAGCGCTGCCGCACCCGGGTCTCATCGGACAGTTCCTTGTGCAACGTAGGCATGGGCCGTAACGCCTTGGCCGCCAACTGCCAGCGCGACGCCAGCACCGACAATTCGCCCCGCTTGGAGGAGATCACCCGGCCCTCGACGAAGACGAAGTCACCAAGATCGACATCGGCCTTCCAGGCTGCGAACGACTCCTCGCCGACCTCCGCCAGGGAGATCATCACCTGCAGCCGAACGCCGGAATGATCGAGAGACAGGCCCTCCTGCAAGGTGGCGAAACACAGT
>DATFOP010000044.1:0-2616 GCA_035265505.1 Propionibacteriaceae bacterium
CACGATCGCCGTGCCGTGTTGATCATCATGGAACACCGGGATGTCCAGCTCAGCCCGCAGCCGCTCCTCGATCTCGAAACAGCGGGGCGCGGAAATGTCCTCCAGGTTGACGCCGCCGTACACAGGCGCGATCGCCTTGACGATCTCCACGATCTTGTCCGAGTCCTGCGTGTCGAGGCAGACCGGCCAGGCGTCTACCCCGGCGAATCGCTTGAACAGCGCCGCCTTGCCTTCCATCACTGGCAGGGCAGCGGCCGGGCCGATGTTGCCGAGGCCGAGTACGGCTGATCCGTCCGTGACGACTGCGACTGTGTTCCGCTTGATAGTCAGCCGCCGGGCGTCGGCCGGGTTCTCCGCGATCGCCAGGCAGACCCGAGCCACCCCCGGCGTGTACGCGCGGGAGAGATCATCCCGATGCCTCAGCGCCACCTTTGGGTTGACCTCAATCTTGCCGCCAATGTGCATCAAGAACGTGCGGTCGGACACCTTGATGACCCGGAATCCGTCCATCGCGGCGATCGCATCGGTGATGGCCTCCGAATGTTCCACGTCACTGGCATTACAGCTCACGTCGACGACGATCTTGTCGTGCTGCGACTCGGCAACATCCAGAGCAGTAATTGCGCCTCCCGACTCCGCTACGATGCTCGAGAGTCGCGCCGTGGCTGCGGGATCGGTCGGCGCCTCAACGCGCACGGTGATCGAATAGCCGGGGCTTGGCGTGGCCATGAGGTCTCCCTTGTCGATTGCGGCATTCTCCGCGAGACGGACCTTAATGCACTTGTGCATGCGGCAACCGTCCGTGGTGGAAATCATCCCTCTGGCTGAGGAAGAACGCGCCGCCTGCAGGTCTGCTGCGTCGGCTGACCAGCAGAGCGGAGTTACCTCAGCGGACGCGGGTCGCTCTCCTTGCCACCCCGGAGAGCAGTGAGCCGATGAGCAAACCGATAGCCACCACGACGGCCGCCGTGGCCAGTTTCTCGGCCCGAGTTGCGTCGACCAGAAACGGCACCAGGGCGATGGCCGCCGTGGTCAGCCCGACGATCCACGTGAAGAATCGGCGCGGCTGCGGCGTGCTCAGCAGGAGTAGATGCAATATGCCGGTCGCCAGCAGGGCAGCCGCAGCGGCCAGTACAGCCAGCCAGGTGATGCTGACCTCTCCCCAAGACCCTTCGCCGGTTGGCCCAATCACGTCCACGTCGAAGACCGCGCCGGCGATGAGCACTCCGACAATGGCAACAAGAGCAGCGACCACGGCCGTCGCCGCGCCACCGGTCCAAAGTCGAACCGCGTCGACTGTTGGCGACGGACGATCAGCAGAGTTGGCAACATCGAGCGGATCTCGCTGGACACCGTGAGGGTCGTAGCCGCCGCTTGGATACGTCATCGAAACCCCTTTCGCCGCAACTGCAGCTGCTCTAATCATCGTTGCTGTCCACCACGTTCTGCTCATCCGCGCTCAGCGCGTCGCCCATACTCTTGTCGAATTCGAAGGCCGTTGCACCCCAACCTGCTTCAGGGCGTCGTGAACGTCCGAGGTCGTCGCGCCAGCTGGGCGATTCCAGGTCGCGGCGGAGCTGAATTCACTTCCACAGACTCAGGGACCAGCGCCGCCTTCTCTCATCAGGCAGCGAAAGCCCATGTGGCTCATCCCGAATCTCTCTTGCCCTCTCGGCAATTAGCCCAGCATGACCGGCAGATCCGCCAGTCGAGAGGCCGCAAGCGCAAGGGTGGCCAGGGCAGCGGCGAGTAGCAGGGCGCGGGCCGGCCGATACTTGAACTGGGTTGTGACCCCAGCGAAGAACAGGGTGACTGCGAGCAAGATCGTCACGGAGACGTAGGCGCTGGCGTTGTCGCCTGCCTCTTGGCTGTGGCGCGCGTGCTGGCCTGCCGCGGCCACACTCTTCTGATAATCAGCAAGCTGCGCGGCCACATACTCGGGGTCGTCGGCCAGAGGGGTCGGCGCCTGCCCAGCCCGTATGTCTGCCTCCCACCGGTCGAGGATTGGCAGGAACTCGGGACGGACCAGGCTGGAGCGGTAGAACCTCACAAGCCGCGTGTTGCCATTGGCCGCCGCCTCGGCGTACTGAGCCACAATCGTGCTGTCATAAGCGACCTTCTGAGTCGCCAGCCCGAACAGTCGGGCACTTTCGACCTGCTGGTCTGAGCTTTGCCGCGCAAGTTCGGAGCTCGCTCCACTCCACTGAGAGGCCTGATACGCACACCACGCAGTGCCGACAGTCGACAGCCCAAGGAGGATGACCGCCACAATCTCGATGATCCTGTCGGCAACCGTGAGATCGCTCGACGGCACGTTCGACGTGGCCGCGACCGGAGCCGCAGTCAGCAGGGCGCTCATCGCTGCTGCTCCGCCTGGCCGGGAATCGGTGGGGGCGTAGAGGACGTACCGGGCACGGGACCGCGAGCCATGCTCTGCAGGCCAATGTTGAGGGTTTCCCTACGGTGAATCAGCTCGCGCCACAGATCGGTCTCCCGGTAACGCCAGGCTGCCTCGCCAGTGGTTGCCTTGCTGTCCTCAAGCTCAAGGTCATTAGCCGCCCGAGCCAGCCGGGTGGCTGCATCGACGCGTTCCTGCTCCAGTTCGTGGCGCGCTCG
>DATFOP010000045.1:0-2114 GCA_035265505.1 Propionibacteriaceae bacterium
TTACGGGATAGCCGTACAGAGCGTTGTGGCCCGGGCGCTGTTGGAGCGGGGGACTTCCCGGTGCGGGAATCGCCACTGGGTGGTTGGTATGTGCCAGCTGAAGCCGCTCTTGGAGCGGCGGTCGTTTTTCGCTCCGCCCACGATGCATAAAGATGCGCGGACCCAGGAGCTACTTGGATCTCCGTACGCTTGTCTGCCCCATGATCAGGTGGCTGGCTGACGGCCCACTTTCTCGGTACGTCCAGCTTCTGCGTTCCCGCCCCGGATAAAAGGACAAGGAAGACAAGAAGGCCATCCGGGCGAGGCACAGGCCTGAGCTGTATAGCAAGGTAAATCAGACCGTCAAGATTCGCGACTTTCGTGCCCGCGTCGCGATGTAGTCGACACGCGCTCCAGCGAACCCTCTCGGTCAAGTCCTGAGCGTCCTGTAAATGGGTGGCCTGGTTGATCATGCGGCGACGCTTCTGCGCCGGAGGTTCTTGGGTTTGTCGGCGGTCGCGGGTGGCGGGTCGAGTCCGAGCTCGGCCCTCAGCAGTGTGAGTTGGTGACGTTCCAGGTCGCTGATGGACACCCGGCACCAGCGGTCGGCAGCCCGGATCATGGTGGCGAAGACGAGCTTCATCGCCGATCTCTCATCGCCGAAGCGGCCGATCACTTTAGTGCGGCGGCGCTCTTCGACGAAGGAGCGTTCGGCCAGGTTGGTGGTCCGCACCCGGATCCGGTGCCGGACCGGCACCCGGTGGATCGCCAACAAAGCGTCGAGATCATCGCTGAAACAAGCCACGGCCGCCGGGAACGCCCCGCGGTAGCTGGCGATCAGCCGGTCCGCGGCGGCCCGGGCCGCGTCCACGGTCGGCGCGTCGCGGACCGCGTAGACGTGCGCCATCACCTCAGCGGCCGCCTCATCAGGGAGCTTGGCGCGAATGTTGGCCAGTCGGTGGAACCAGCAGCGGATCCGGATGCTGGCCGGGAAGCACACCTCGATCGCCTTGATCAGGCCGGGTGCGCCGTCGGAAGTGATGGTGGTCGGCAGCCGCAGCCCACGGCCCAGCAGGGAGCGGAAGAACTCCGTCCAACAGGCCTCGGACTCCTTGTTGCCGACCGCCAGGTGCAGCAGGTGCTTGCCGCCGTCGGCGGCGATTCCCCAGCCGACCAGCAGCGCCTCCTTCGCCCCATGCCGACGCAGCGACTCAAACACCGCATCAACGAACAGGTACTCCAGCTCCAGGTCGGAGAGGTCTCGGGTGATGAAGGCTTGGTAGTCCTCCCACAGCCGGTCGGTGATCTCCGAGACCGCCGACTTGGAGATCAACAATTCGCCGGTGGCGTCGCGGAAGGCGTCCTCGACGTCACGGGTGGACAGGCCGCGGGCATACATCTCGTTGACCAGCGACTCCAACACCTCGCTGTTGCCGTCCAGAAATCCCATCAAGCTCGAGCGGAACGGTCCCTCCGCGCCCCGGACCTGCGGCACCGCCACGTCGACGAACCCCTCCGCGGTGCGCAGCCGGCCCCGCTCGTACCCGTTCCGGGATCCGGTCTGATCGTCGCCGCGGCGATCGTAGCGGCCGCGGCCGCCGAGGAAGTCGCGCTGCTCGCCCTCCAGCAGCTCCTGCACCACCAGCCGGGTCACCGTCTCAACCAAAGCCGAAACGATGTTGGACTCATGATCCAGCCCACCCGCCAGCAGCTGCTGCAGCTGCTCGCGAGCCAACACAGACGGGGCTACCCTTCTCATCGGCCTGCTCCTTCGATCGTCGGTCCTCATCACCCGACATGATCGAGCAGGCCACCTCGATTTACAGGAAGGCTAGGACGCCACCGCAGCGGTCGACACGTTGACGATCTTCGTCAAAGCACTGTCGCAGTAGAGTGGGCGCTTGTGGCTCGACCAGATTTCTCGACCGCGCTGGCGGAACTCGACAAGGCACTGACCTCGATCGAGGCGGTTGTCGACCCCGTCAAAAAGGCCCAGGAAATCGCTGAACTAGAGAAGCAGGTTTCCGCACCGGACCTGTGGGACGACCCGGACAACGCCCAACGCGTCACCTCTCGGCTGTCGGTCGCTCAAGCCGAGGTCGATCGCGTCAAGGGATTGCGGTCGCGGCTGGACG
>DATFOP010000046.1:0-21415 GCA_035265505.1 Propionibacteriaceae bacterium
AGGCCTGGTGGTAGCAGAGCCGGGGAAGCGGCCGCGGTCTTCTTACCGCAGGTTCGAGTTCCCCGCCCCTGACGATTGCTGGCAGATCGACGCGTTCGGCTACCAGCTCGCCGACACAGACTCGGTGGTGGTCTTTGAGGTCAAAGATGACTGTTCCCGCACCCAGATCGCGAATCTGGGGTGGACGGCAGAAGACGCCATGGGGGCTTGGGAATGCCTGGCCCGCGGCATCGATGACTTCGGCAAGCCCAGATTGTTGTTGTCGGACAATTCGTTGGCGTTCACCGGTAAGGCGCACAACCGGATCGTGTTGGTGGAGAAGAACCTGATGGCATTGGGAATCAAGCCGATCACCTCCCGACCGAACCATCCACAGACCTGCGGGAAGAACGAACGCGGCCATCAAACGCTGCGGCACTGGCTGGCCGCCCGGCCTACGGCGGCGACACTGGCGGAGTTGCAGGCGATGTTGGACCGCTACCAGATCGAGTACAACAACCGGCCACATCAGGGTTTGGACCCGAATCAGACACCGTTGGAACGCCGGATCGCCGCCTCGCGGCGCATTCCGGCTCCGGTGCGGCCTGAAGAACCTACCGTGATACGGCACTGCATGGTCAAGCCGCGCGGCTTTGTGAGTTGGGAAGGCCTACGCATCGCGGTGGGAGCAGAACTCGCCGGCCGGATGCTGCTGATTTTCGCCACCGGTGATCACCTATTGGTCTTCTATCGCCACCATCTAGTTCGAGATCTCATGCTGGACCGGAGCCGGAATTACCAAGGCCTGCCGCAGCCCCGCCGCCGAGACCGCAACCGCGACCGGCTGCAGCGCGAGCTGCAAACCCATCCCCGGGCGCCGCGCGGCACCGCGGGCAGGCCCACGCCTGCCCCCACCCGCCTGCCCAGGGGCGCCGCCGAGGCTCCCGAGTCAAGGGCGGCCGCCGGCCGTCGACCCACGATCGCGCCAGCGACCCTTGAGTCGGGAGGAGCGGCGCCCCTACACTCAGCGCGGCGCCACCCAACCACCAACCAACTGTCACCGATGACCTGACAGAACCTGCTACCGATGTCCCGTCACAAGACACCGTCTGCTGGGGGTGTGAAGTCCGAGCTAGGGGTGCGAAGTGAGGAACTCGAGGAGAGGATGGGCGGCGTGACCACCTACGTCGTCTTCTTGCGCGGGATCAATCTCGGCTCGACGAACAAGATTGCGATGCCGGAGCTCCGGACGATGGCCGAAGTGCTGGGATACTCGGATGTGGCGACGTACATCAACAGCGGCAACCTGATCGTGAGAACAACGAAGCAGGCCGCGGCGGTGGAGCGGGAGCTGGCCAAGGCGATCAAGGACACATTCGGCCTCAACATCGATGTGACGGTCCGTACCGATGCCCAGATGGGGAAAGTGCTCGCCAACAATCCCTATCCGGACGGCAACCCCAGCCAGGTGACGGTCGCCTTCCTCATGAAGGCGCCAGACGCTCGGGCCAAGGAGCGCGTGACCAGCATGGCCGCCGAACATGAGCCGCTGACCTTCGCCGGTCGCGAGGTCTACGTCAACTACTCACACGGGTTGGGCACCAGCAAGTTGGCGGAGAAGTTCAGCTCGATCGTCGGCGTCAGCTCCACGGTCCGCACCATCCGGACGGTTGGCAAGCTCGTCGAGATGTGCGGCAAGTCCTGACACCGCGCCGTACGGTCGACGCCTCTGCCCACCGATGTCAGCGGTGAGTCGCACACTGAAATGGCGCCGGACCCGGACTAGGCTGGGTCGACCCGCTGATCTTCCCCCAGCGCCGGCGATGTCGAGGAGGTTGGCGAAAGCCGATGTCGGGAACGGGTGCGGATTCGTTCGTCCACCTGCACGTGCACTCCGAGTACTCCATGCTTGACGGCGCGGCGCGGGTCGCGGACCTCTTCCGAGGCTGCCAGGACATGGGCATGCCCGCCATAGCGATGACCGACCACGGCAACTTGTTCGGCGCGTACGAGTTCTACAAGGCATCGAAGGCCTTCGGAGTGAAGCCGATCGTCGGCATGGAGACCTACCTGACGCCGAAGACCCACCGGACGGAGCGAAAGCGCGTCCGTTGGGGTGACGGGGGAAACGATGACGTCTCCGGCAGCGGCGCGTACACCCACCTGACGATGCTTGCCGAAAGCACCGAAGGCATGCGGAACCTCTTCCGGATGGGCTCGCTGGCGTCGCTCGAGGGTTACTTCTACAAGCCGCGGGTGGATCGGGAGCTGCTCGCAACGTACGGCAGGGGCGTGATCGCCACCACTGGTTGCCCCGGCGGTGAGGTGCAGACCTACCTGCGACTCGGGCGGTACGACGACGCGCTCGCGACTGCCGCCGAATTCCGCGACATCTTCGGCGCCGGCAACTTCTACGTCGAGCTGATGGATCACGGCTTGACCATCGAGCGGCGGGTCCGCAGCGACCTACTCAAGATCGCCCGCGAGTTGCAGCTGCCACTCGTCGCCACCAACGACCTGCACTACGCGCGGCAATCCGACGCCGCGGCGCACGAAGTGCTGCTCTGTGTTCAGTCCGGCTCGACCATGGCCGACGCCAACCGGTTCAAGTTCGAGGGCGACGGCTACTACCTGAAATCGCCGGCGGAGATGCGCGCCCTGTTCGCCGACCTCCCCGAAGCATGCGACAACACGCTGGCCATCGCCGAGCGGTGCGACATCTCCTTCACCGAGGGCAACGGCACCTATATGCCGCGTTTTCCCTGTCCACCTGGGGAGAGTGAGGACTCCTGGTTCGTCAAGGAGGTGGAAGCGGGCCTACGCCGCAGGTATCCAGCCGGCATCCCCGACGAGGTCCGCAACCAGGCGGCATTCGAGACCGACGTGATCATCTCGATGGGATTCGCCGGTTACTTCTTGGTGGTCGCCGACTTCATCAACTGGGCCAAGGAGCACGGCATTCGGGTGGGGCCAGGTCGCGGCTCGGGTGCCGGCTCGATCGCCGCGTACGCGCTCCGGATCACCGACCTCGACCCGCTGCGGCACGGTCTGATCTTCGAACGCTTCCTCAATCCCGACCGAATCTCGATGCCGGACTTCGATATCGACTTCGACGAGCGTCGGCGCGGTGAGGTGATCCGTTACGTCACGGAGAGGTACGGCGAGGATCGGGTCAGTCAGATCGTCACCTACGCCACGATCAAGGCGAAGCAGGCGGTGAAGGACGCGTCCCGGGTGCTGGGCTACCCGTTCGGCCTGGGGGAGAAGATCACCAAGGCCATGCCGCCCCCGGTGATGGGCAAGGACGTGTCCTTGGCCAAGCTCTTCGACCGCGACGACCCGCGCTTCGGTGAAGGCGGGGAGTTCCGCACGCTGTACGAGTCAGATGCCGACGTGCAGACCGTGGTGAACGCGGCCAAGGATCTCGAGGGACTGAAGCGTCAATGGGGTGTGCACGCCGCCGGCGTGATCATGTCCTCCGAGCCGTTGATCGACATCATCCCGATCATGCGCCGTGAGCAGGACGGCGCGATCATCACCCAATTCGACTACCAGACGTGTGAGTCGCTGGGCCTGATGAAGATGGACTTCCTGGGCCTGCGGAACCTCACGGTGCTCGACGACGCGTTGGCCAACATCACGCTGAACCGGGGCTTCGATCTGGTGCTCGAAGACCTCACCCTCGACGACGCTCCGACCTATGCATTGCTGAGCCGCGGTGACACTCTCGGTGTCTTTCAGCTGGACGGCGGCCCGATGCGCTCGCTGCTTCGGCTGATGCGGCCGGACAACTTCGAGGACATCTCAGCCGTGCTGGCGCTGTACCGGCCGGGTCCGATGGGCGCAGACAGCCACACGAACTACGCGCTCCGCAAGAACGGCCGCCAGGAGATCCGACCGATCCACCCGGAGCTGGAGGAGCCGCTCGCCGAGATCCTGAACACCACCCACGGGCTGATCGTCTATCAGGAGCAGGTGATGGCGATCGCGCAAAAGGTCGCCGATTACTCGCTCGGCCAGGCCGACCTGCTGCGGCGGGCCATGGGCAAGAAGAAAAAGGAGATCCTGGACGCCGAGTTCGTCCCGTTTCGCGACGGCATGCGTCGCAACGGGTACTCTGACGCAGCGATCAGGGCGCTCTGGGACATTCTGGTGCCCTTCTCCGACTACGCCTTCAACAAGGCGCACACCGCTGCGTACGGGCTCGTTTCCTACTGGACTGCCTACCTCAAGGCCAACTTCCCGGCCGAGTTCATGGCCGGCCTCCTCACCTCGGTGGCCGACGACAAGGACAAGCTTGCGCTCTACCTCAACGAGTGCCGCCGGATGGGCATCTCGGTCCTACCGCCCGACGTGAACGAATCGGCAGCCAACTTCGCACCGGTGGGAACCGACATCCGGTTCGGCCTGACCGCGGTCCGCAATGTCGGGCACCACGTGGTCGACGGGATCGTTGCCGCCCGTGAGGAGCACGGCAAGGCGGTGAACTTCTACGGCTTCCTCGATCAGGTGCCGCTGGCGGTCTGCAACAAGCGGGTGATCGAGTCGTTGATCAAAGCTGGTGCCTTCGAGTCTATGGGCCACACTCGGCGCGCCTTGATGAGCGTCTACGAGTCGGCGGTCGACGCCGTCTTGGACCTGAAGCGGAACGAGGCGAACGGCCAGGACGATCTCTTCGGTGGCGGCGGCTTGGGTGACGGCGAAGACGCCGATCCGGTGCTGATGGGCAGCGTCCCCGACCTGCCGGACTGGGACAAGCGCACCAAACTGGCTTTCGAGCGGGAGATGCTGGGGCTCTACGTCAGCGACCATCCCCTCCAGGGCCTTGAGCATGTGCTGGCCGCCGAACGTGACGCCGGAATCGGCGAATTGCTGGCTGAGGAGGAGCCACGCGAAGGCATGGTCACCATCGCCGGGATGATCACCGGCATAACCAGAAAGACCACCAAACGTGGCGACATCTGGGCGGTGATCACGGTCGAGGACCTGGAGGCCTCGATCGAGGTTCTGCTGTTCCCCAAGGCCTATGAGGCGGTATCGACGGTGCTCGCCACCGACACCGTGGTCAAGGTGAAAGGACGGCTGAAGCGCGACGACGAAGCAGTGTCATTGAATGCCAGCGAGCTGACCTTGCCTGATGTCAACTCCAGACCCAGCGGCCCGGTGATCATTTCGCTGTCGCATGCGCGGTGTACGCCCGCCGTGCTCGATGAACTACGGGAAGTGCTGGCACAGCACCCAGGACTAACTGAAGTGCAGGTCCGGCTGATCAAGCCTGACCGCACACTGGTGGCCCGGCTGCCGAATCACCGGGTCCGCGCATCGCAGCCGCTGATGGCCGACCTCAAGGCGCTCCTGGGACCGTCGTGTCTAGCCTCGTGACCGATCAAGCGCCGCCCGTAGTTGCACCGGACTCACCGTCGGGCGCCCGACTGGTCGGGCGGATAGCCTGCTTCGCAGCCCTGGCGCTGGGATTGGGGGCGGCGGCCGGCGTGGTCTGGTGGGCGGTCGTGGACCTCACGACATACCGGGTCAATAGTGAGGGCGGCGCGTCGACATCCGAGCGTGGACTCAGTGAGATCATTTCCGGCGACGGCTGGTTCACCCTGATCGGTTTGGTCACTGGCCTCGGTCTGGGATTGCTGGGGTGGCACTTCTTCCGCCGGATTGGCTGGTCAGTGGTGCCCGTCGTCGTACTGAGCGCGGTCGCGGCGGAGCTGATTTGCTGGGTGGTGGGCTACCGGCTTGGGCCTGGAGCGTTTGCGCCTCGGCTGGCGGCCGCCGAGCCCGGCGACCTGGTGCCGGTCGAACTGACCATTCGGGCCAAGGCATCCCTGCTGACCTGGCCGTTTTTCGCCGTTATCCCGGTTCTGCTTGGCTCGTCTCTCGGCCGGGACGAGGATGACCCTCGGCCGTTATTCGGCAAACCAGCGGAGCGCGGCTGAGCGTTCGAGCTCGTGGCTCGCCAGCCCTGACACCGCTACTGCGCGATCCGCGCAATGATTGCGCCGGTGACGGCGACAAGATCGTCGGGACGGAGCTCGACTTGCATCCCACGCCTACCGCCTGAGACCAGGACCGCATCGTGCGAGGTAGCCGAGCTGTCGATCACCGTACGCAGGGGAGTCCGCTGACCGATCGGGGAGATGCCGCCCACCACGTAGCCGGAGCTGCGTGCGGCCGCCGCCGGCTCCGCCATGGCCACCCTCTTGGAGCCCACCGCGGCGGCAAGCGCCTTCAGATCCAGGGAGTTGGATGCCGGCACGACGGCGACGACCAGGTCGCTGCCCGTCGTCGTCACCAGCGTCTTGAAGATGCGTTCGGGGTCGATACCCAGCGCTGCGGCAGCCTCGGCGCCGTAATTCGTCGCGCCCTCGCGGTGCGCGTAAGTGTGCACGGTGAACGGAATCTTGGCGGCCCTCAGCCGGTGCGTTGCGGGCGTGTTGCTGGGCAGTGCCTTCGCCAGTGCGTTCTCCTCTCGTAGCGCGGCAGGTCATCGGTCGCCGCTCGGCCATGATCTGATCGCCACCCGACATCCGCCGGCGGGCGGTCCTGACCAATGGTCAGGAGGCGAAAAAATCCGCCAACACGTTGACCATCGGGTCCAGTTCCCAGGTGTGGTTCGCGGCCGGGACACGGGTCGAGCGGCCGTCGGAAACCGAGCCGACGATGGATTCGGCGGCGACGGGAAAGAACGGGAGCGTGTCCTCGCCGACCAAAACCAGGACCGGGACGCGTACGGAGCTCCATAATTCGGCCCGCGGGCGGCTCTGGGTCCAGGCGAGCGCTTCGGCATCCGGGGCCAGGCTCGAGCTGATCGCCTTCATGATCGGCCAGGCTGGGCCTTGCCGCGCTCCCTCCACCCATTCCGGAGGCATATCGCGCATGTAGAAGGCGACGGTGGCCTCCTCGTCACCCGAAGCGATCCGCTCCTGAAGCCCGGCCAAGAACTCAGCTCCATCCGTGCCTAGTTCAGGCCCCAGCGGCACCTCCCACAACGCCAGCTTGGAGACCGGCAGCCCGGTGGCCGCGGCGGCCAGGCAGATAGCGCCGCCAGACGAGCTGCCGAACAAAGCCGCCGGACCGCCCACCTCAGTGATCAGCGCCTCGAGATCGGCAATCTCGGAATCCAGGACGTATGGCCCACGGCCCGCGCTTTCACCCCGTCCGCGTCGGTCATAGTTGACGACCGTGAAGCCTCGCTCAGCGAGCCGCTCGGCCAGCTGGCCGGTCTGCGGGTCAAAAGCGCGGAACTGCATCGCGCCGCCGACCAAGATCACCGACGGTCCGGATCCGAGGCGACCAAAGGCGATCTGGGTACCGTCTGATGAGGTCACGAACTCGGTCATCGCGACACCCTATCGGGCACTCAGCGCGCGAGGGCGACGATCTGGGCCAACAATGGCGCCACCACCAGAGCCGGCAGCAGGTCGCCGACCGGGATCATCCTCAGCTGCAGCAACCGTAGGCCGACACCGACCAACAGCAACCCACCGGTGGCCGTGATGGCGGCCAGGTGTCCGGCGGGTACGAAGTCACCGATCAGGAAGCCCACCAGCGTGAGGACTGCCTGAACGACCAGTACGGTGAGAGCCGACGCCATCACCCCGACACCGAACGAGGCGGCGAAGGCGATGGCCGCGAATCCGTCCAGCACCGCTTTCAAGATCAACTGATTGGCGCCGAGACCCAGACCGTCTGATAGAGCGCCCAAGATGGTCAGCGGCCCGACACAAAAGACCAAGGACGAGGTGACGAAACCCTCGATGAATCGGGCCTGGGCGGCCGGCTCACTGCCCGGCTGGTCTCCTGGCGCGCCGAACCGCGAACGAAGCGAGCCGCCGAAGCCCTCCAGACGGGCCTCGATGTTGATCAGGGAGCCGCCGATGCCGCCGATCAGCAACGCTCCGAGCACGATGAACACTGGAGCGCTCGGCCCGACGAGCGCTGACAGATCGGCGGAGGTCACCTGGAAGGCGGATAAGGCTCCAATCAGCAAGGTGACGAGGCCCAGGGCGTCGGTGACTGTGCGGCGCGTCCGATCGGGCAGGCGATTGCCGAGCAGCAGCCCCACCGCCGAGCCGGCGATCACGGTCGCCACGTTGACGATCGTGCCGAAGCCCGGGAACATCGACCCCCCTCGCGCCGGGACGTTCGGCGACCATATCAGCCATTGGGCCGAAGTCCGCTGAGATAAATCCGAGGTGCTCGCCACTGCCTCCGTAGAATTTCCGCGTGCTCGCGGTGATCGACTTGCGCGGCCGGCTCGCGGCCGGGGAGCGGCTCGACTACGCTGCCGCCGTTCCCAGAGCGGACCTGGATGTCGCGGCGGCCGTGGAGGCCGTTCGTCCGATCTGCGACGACGTCGGCGCCCATGGCGTGCCAGCCCTCGCTCGTTGGTCCCAACGATTCGACGGTGTCGTGCCCGAAAACTTCCGGGTGCGCGACGCCGACCTCGAAGTGGCCGTGCGCGGGCTCGATCAGGATCTGCGGGCCGCCTTTGAGCTGGCCATCAGCCGGCGCCGTGCTGTGAGCGAGGCCGAACGGGGCGAGCATGCTGTCGCGGTCGAGCTCGCCCCAGGCGCGCATGTCGTCCAGCGGATGGTTCCGGTCAACCGGGTGGGCCTCTACGTGCCCGGTGGCCTGGCCCCGCTGGCCTCCAGCGTGATCATGAACGTCGTGCCGGCGCAAGTAGCCGGAGTCATGTCGATCGCGGTCGCCTCGCCGCCGCAGCGAGAGTTCGGCGGACTGCCGCATCCCAACATCGTCGCGCTCTGCGGTCTACTCGGTGTCTCAGAGGTGTACGCCGTCGGGGGAGCGCAGGCCATTGCCATGTTTGCCCATGGCGTTCCGGACCTATGCGGGCGAGTGGATCTGATCACCGGTCCCGGGAACATCTATGTCGTCGCGGCGAAGAGACTGCTGAAAGGCAAGGTCAACATCGACTCCGAGGCTGGGCCGACCGAGATCGCTGTGCTGGCCGATGAGACCGCCGATCCGCTCCACGTTGCTGTGGATCTGGTCTCCCAGGCCGAGCACGATCCGCTGGCTGCCTCCGTGCTGGTCACTGATTCTGTCGCATTGGCCGACGCGGTGTCGGTGGAGTTGCCGGGCCTGGTGGCCGAGACCAAGCACAGCGAGCGGATCACCGCTGCGCTGACCGGTCGGCAGTCCGGAGTAGTCCTGGTTGATGATCTTGATCAGGGCATCGAGGTTGTCAACGCGTACGCCGCCGAACACCTGGAGATCCAAACCCGAGACGCTGAGTCGGTGGCTGGACGAATCCACAACGCCGGAGCGATCTTTGTCGGTCCTTGGTCGCCGGTGTCGCTGGGCGACTACTGCGCAGGCAGTACGCACGTGTTGCCGACCGCCGGCTCCGCCTGCCACTCCTCGGGGTTGACTGTGAGAAGCTTCCTCAAAGCCGTGCACATGATCAACTACTCCCGCGCGGCCCTGGCCGAGGTGGCGCAGCACGTGGCAGTCTTCGCCGACGCCGAGGATCTCCCAGCCCACGGCGACGCGGTCCGCCGGCGTTTCCCCAACGATCCGGCCGGCCGCGATTGAGAAGTTCACCATGACATCTGCCACGGCCAACGCGACCTTGGCTGACCTTCCGCTGCGTTCCGAGCTGGTCGGCCAGCAGCCGTACGGGGCACCTCAGCTGGACGTGCCGGTGTGCCTCAACGTCAACGAGAACCCCTACCCGCCAGGCCCGCAGGTGATCACCGAGATCGCGGCCGCGGTGGCCGAAGCGGCGCGGTCCCTGAACCGCTATCCCGAGCGGGACGCCCACGTTCTGCGCGCCGACCTCGCTGACTATCTCGGGCACGGCTTGACCGGTGACCAGATCTGGGCGGCCAACGGCAGCAACGAGGTCATGTTGCATGTGCTGCTGGCGTTCGCGGGGCCCGGCCGGATGGTGCTGAGCTTTGCGCCCACGTACTCGATGTATCCCGAGTACGCGCGCGACACCCACAGTGGATGGACGACTTTTCCGCGCCGCGACGACTTCACCATCGATCCGGACGATGCGGTCGCGGCCGTACGAGAAGTGCGGCCCGACGTCGTGTTGATGACCAGCCCCAACAACCCGACCGGCACCGCGCTCGACCTCGAGGTGATCGCCCGAGTGTGTGATGTCGCGCCCGGGGTTGTGGTAGTCGATGAGGCGTACTACGAGTTCGCCCGGATGGGTACGGAGAGCGCGCTGAAACTGCTGCCGCAGTATCCGCGGCTGGCGGTGAGCAGGACGATGTCGAAGGCGTTCGCCTTCGCCGGCGGGAGGCTCGGTTATCTTGCGGCGACGCCGGCGTTTGTCGATGCGCTGCGCGTCGTCCGGCTGCCTTACCACCTCTCTGCCCTCACCCAGGCCGCCGCGCGGGTCGCCTTGGCCCATGCCGACGAAATGCTGGCGGCGGTCGGGCAGCTTCGGGCTGCTCGCGATGACATCGCCGCCTGGCTGGTGGAGGCTCGCCTCGACGTGGCGGACTCCGACGCCAACTTCGTGCTGTTCGGTAGGTTCACCGATCGGCACGCGGTCTGGCAGGGGCTTCTCGACCGAGGCGTGCTGATCCGGGAGACTGGACCGAACGGCTGGCTGCGAGTGTCGGCGGGAACGCCGGCGGACATGGCGTCGTTCAAGGCTGCGCTGACTGACGTGCTCGCTGAGGATACCGCCACACGAATGAGGTTTAGATGAGCGACTACGGCCCCCGGACCGCCACGATGGAACGCCAGACATCGGAGTCCAAGGTGCGGATCGAGCTGAACCTCGACGGCAACGGACGGTCGTCGATCTCGACTGGTGTTGGGTTCTTCGACCACATGCTCAGCGCGCTGGCGAAGCACTCATTGTTCGATCTGGATATCGACAGCACCGGTGATCTGCACGTCGACGCTCACCACACGGTGGAGGACACCGCGATCGTGCTCGGCCAGACGATCCGGACCGCGCTCGGTGACAAGCACGGGCTCCGCCGCTTCGGGGATGCCGTGGTGCCGCTCGACGAAGCGCTCGCATCAGCTGTCGTGGACATCTCGGGCCGGCCGTACTGCGTTCACACTGGTGAACCGGCCGGTCAAGAATCGGTGCTGATCGGTGGTGGATCCGGCGGCGTGGCCTACGCGGGCTCGCTCACCAGGCACGTGCTGGAGACGTTGGCGTTTCACTCCCAGATCTGTCTGCACGTCACCGTGATCGCCGGCCGCGACCCGCACCATATCGTCGAGTGCCAGTTCAAGGCACTCGCCCGAGCGCTGCGCGACGCCGTTGAGTTCGACCCGCGGGTCGAGGGCGTGCCCAGCACCAAGGGGGCGTTATGAGGGAGTCATACGAGGCTGGACCTGTGACGGGGTCACACGAGGTCAAACGGTGACGTCGGTCGTGATCTTGGACTACGGCTCGGGCAATCTCCGTTCGGCGGAACGGGCAGTGGCACGGACCGGAGTGCAGGTGACTGTCACTGGTGACCCAGCCTTGGCGCTGGCGGCCGACGGTCTGGTGGTGCCGGGGGTCGGCGCCTTCACCGCATGCATGGACGGCCTGGCTGCGGTCGGCGGCCCGAAGGTCATCTCGGAGCGAGCTGCAGAGGGCAGGCCGACGTTGGCCATCTGCGTGGGACATCAGGTGCTGTTCTCCGCGGGGATTGAGCACGGCGTGCGGTCCGACGGCTGTGGCATCTGGCCAGGTCGGGTCGAGGCGCTCCACGCGACGCGGCTGCCTCACATGGGTTGGAACACCGTGCAAGCTGCGGACGACAGCGAGCTCTTCGCCGGCGTGGAAGGCGAGCGCTTCTTCTTCGTGCACAGCTACGCGGTCCGGCAGCCGGGCGAGGAAGCGGGACGCAAGATCACGTGGGCCGAGCATGACGGAGACCGATTCGTGGCAGCGGTCGAGGACGGATCGCTGTGGTCAACCCAGTTCCACCCAGAGAAGTCGGGTGATGCCGGTGCGCGGCTGATCGCCAATTGGGTTGCCACGCTGTGAGCGATTGGCTGGCCTACTGCCTGGCCAAACCTGGTGCGTGGCAGGACGAGCCGTGGGAGGGGGACGTCGTCGCCAAGGTGGGAGACAAGATCTTCGCCTTTTTCGGACCGGTTCACAAGGATGCGACTCCGGCGGGAATCGGGCTGAAATGTGGTGACCGAGAGGCAGCCGACGTTTGGCTCGAACGGTATCCCGGCTCAGTGGCCAAGAGCGCTTACATCGGCCAGCACGGGTGGAACAATTTTCGTCTGGACGGCAGTATTCCCGACGACGAGATCGCCGACCTTATCGATACCTCCTACGAGTTGATCGTCGCCAAGCTGCCCAAGGGCAAGCGACCTCCGGCCGGAAAGGGTCAACTCAGGTAGGGTCGTCGGGTGGATTTCCGCGGGGCCGGCGCACGCCTCATCCTGCTGCCGGCCGTGGATGTCGCCGGCGGCCAGGCCGTGCAACTCGTGCAGGGCGTGCCGGGCACTGAGAAGCGGTTCGGCGATGCACGAGCGGCCGTCGAGCGCTGGCAGCGCGCGGGTGCCGAATGGCTGCACCTCGTCGACCTCGATGCGGCCTTCGGCCGCGGCAACAACGCCGAACTCGTCGCCGAGGTCACGGCCGGCGCGAAGCTCAACGTCGAGCTCTCTGGTGGGATTCGAGACGACGCCAGCCTTGAGCGCGCCCTGGCTACCGGATGCGCTCGGGTCAATATCGGTACCGCAGCGCTGGAGCGTCCCGAATGGTGCGAGGAGGTCATTGCCTCCTTCGGTGACCGGATCGCGATCGGGCTTGACGTGCGAGGCCGCACCCTGGCTGCCCGCGGTTGGACTCGCGACGGCGGTGAGCTGTACGACACGCTGGAGCGGCTGAACGCGGCCGGCTGTGCGAGATACGTTGTCACCGATGTGACCTCTGACGGCATGCTGTCCGGTATTAACTTCGACCTGCTGCAGCGTGTCTGCGGACGTACCGACGCCCCGGTTGTGGCCAGTGGCGGAATTTCCTCGCTGGCCGACCTGCGGGCGTTGGCCGAGCTGGTGCCCAGTGGTGTCGAAGGGGCGATCATCGGCACGGCTCTCTACGTCGGCAACTTCACCTTGGAGGAGGCGCTTCGGACCGCCGCCGGGGCCGAGCAGGGCACGCACGCATGACGACGGTGCCCGCCGAGACCTTTCGCCGGCGTCGGGATCTTCCGGTCGCCGAAACACAGCAGACCAACGGCTCAGCGACCGTACGGCTGCCCGAGGGCCGGCTGAAGGATCTGCTGGCGGGCAAGAAGATCGTGATGACCGGAGTCACCGGCTTCATCGGCGAACAGCTCTTGTGGAAGATCTTGACCGAGTTGCCCGACACCACACCATCGGTCCTCGTCCGCCGCAAGGGATCGGCGAGCGCCCGGGACCGGATGACGGCGGTCGTCAAGAAGGAGATCTTCGCTGAGGCTCGGCAGGCCGCCGGAGGTCCGGAAGCACTATTGGACGCTCGGATCGAGGTCATCGAAGGCGACCTGCCGAACGTGCCTCCACTGCCCGCCGACACGGACATCGTGGTGCACTGCGCTGGCGACGTGTCCTTCGATCCGCCGATCGACCAGGCCTTCACCACGAACGTCATCGGCACCAAAGCCCTGATCGACCGGTTGGTCGAAGCTTGCTCCGACGGCGAAGGCCGCCTGATCAAGGTCCCGCACTACGTGCACATCTCCACTGCCTATACGGCTGGTCGGCGACGAGGTGCCATTCCCGAGGCGTCGCATGTGCACACCGTCGACTACCAGGTGGAGACCCGCGCCGGGCTGGCCATGCGCGACCTGATCGAGGCGGAGTCTCGTACTTCCGACCAGCTCGCCAAGCTCCGCAAAGAGGCGGAGCGCCAACATCGGCAGGCCGGCTACCTGACCACCGCCGCTGACACAGAGCGGCGGCGGATCGAGTGGGTGCGCGCCGAACTGGTGAAAGCGGGGACCGAGCGTGCTCGCTCTCTCGGCTGGACCGACGTCTACACCTTCACCAAGGCTCTGGGCGAGCGCGTGGTCGCCGATGTCGGGGCGAGCATCAAAGTGTCGGTCGTCCGTCCGGCCATCGTCGAATCGTCGTGGCGCCATCCCTATCCGGGATGGATCGAAGGCTTCAAGATGGCTGAACCGCTGATCCTCGCCTACGGTCGTGGCGAGCTGCCCGAGTTCCCGGCGTCACCGGATTCGGTCGTCGACATCGTGCCGTGCGATCACGTGGTCAACGCAATCCTCGCGGTCTGTGCCACCGAGCCTGAGATCGGCGAGCCGCAGTACTACCACGTCAACTCCGGCGCTCGAAATCCGCTCACCTTCCGCGACCTGTACGGGCTCATTCGCCACTATTTTCTCGAGCACCCCTTCGAGGGCGGCAGCCGCGGTACGGCCACCCTGCCGCAGTGGCAATTTCCCGGCGCGACGTCAATCGAGCGGCTGCTCTCGACGTCCGAACGAGCCCACACACTGGCGGAGCGCGCTCTGGCCATGGCACCGCGCTCGGATCGAACCCGAAAGTTCGCCCGGGATCTGGACCGGACGCGCGTCCGACTGGATTTCCTTCGTCGCTACCTTGGCCTGTACAACGAGTACGCGCAGTCAGAGCTGCACTTCGTGGACAACCGCACACTCGCGCTGACTCGATCCTTGCATCCTGACGACGAGCCCGCATTCGCCTTCGACACCTCGGTCTTCGATTGGCAGGCCTACATCGAAGACGTGCACTGCCCCGCGATCACCGCCCCGGTAAGGCGGATGGATGCGATCCGCCGAAACCGCGGCAATCGACCCAGCACGATGAAGGAGCTCGAGGCCGCAGCTGAGTCTTCTCCGGCGCTGGCGATCTTCGACCTGGATGGCACGATCATGTCCACCAACGTCATCGAGCAGTACCTGTGGGCGCGCTTACCGGAGCTGTCGCGGGTGCAGCAGGTGGCCGAAGTGGGCAGGGTCATCCGGCGGTTGCCGTCCTACCTCCGGGCCGAGCGACGGGACCGTGGCACCTTTCTCCGCTCGGTGTATCGACGCTATGCGGGCGCCGACCTCGCAGCTTTGGAGCGTTTTGTCGACGAGACGCTAGCGCCGCACATTCTCAGCCGACTGTCGCCGGAGGCGGTACGCCGCATTCGTGATCACCGGGCCGCCGGTCACACCACCATCTTGATCACCGGTGTGGTGCGGCCACTGACGCGCCCGCTGGAGGCACTCTTCGACGTGATCGTGGCGGCGGACCTCGCCGTTGATACCGAGGGCCGCTGCACCGGCTTCCTGAGCGGTCCACCGGTGGTCGGTGAGTCGCGGGCGGCCTGGCTCCAGCACTACGCAGCACTGCACGGAATCGATCTCGCGAAGAGCTTCGCGTACGCGGACTCCCATTCCGATCTGCCCATGCTGTCGACGGTCGGCAATGCCATCGCGGTCAGTCCTGACGTGCCACTGATGAGAGCCGCCAACACCAATCAGTGGTCCATCGTGGAATGGAAGATCAAACCGATCGCGCCGCGCTGGACGCTGCCACAATGATCGTCGGGATCTCCGCTGCCTGCGCCGCTCCCGACGTTGAGCCGATTGGACACACCGTAATCCCGGTGCAGAAGGCGCAACGTGTGCGTACTGGTCTCGAAGTCGGCGGCAGTCGGCAGGCGACGGGATCGTCCGCTGAAGAGAACCTTCGTTCGACAGGAGTTTGTTAGTGGGCCGCTCGGGTTTCGTCCTGAACGTCGATGACCGGACGCCGCCGTTGATCGTGCCCTCGGGCGACGGCTTCTTCCTCGAGAGGCTGCCGCTGGGCAGCAAGGTGATCTATCCGGCCGAGTCGCTTGATGCGGTTCCGGACCTGAGCGAGGCGGTCGGTGCCGCGCTCGACGCGCCCCTGGACAGCGCACCGCTCAACGAGCTGCTGCGGCCCGGGATGAAGCTGACCATCGCCTTCGACGACAACACCGTCCCGACCCCGACGATGCGCCGACCCGACGTCCGCGGCGCGATCATCGAGGCGGTGCTCACCCGCGCGGCGCACGCTGGGGTGGACGATGTCGAGCTGATCTGTGCGAATGGGCTCAATCGTCGAGTTACCGCCGCCGAATTCACCCACCTCCTGGGTGAACGGGTGTTCCGATCCTTCTACGCCGACGAGAAGCTGAACAACCACGACGCGGAAGACCACGACGCTCTGAGCGGGATCGGCAGCACCGCGGCCGGTGAGGTGGCCGTCAACGGCCGCGTCGCCGACTCTGATCTGGTCGTCTACGTCCACCTGGTCGTCACGCCGAACGGCGGGGGTGCGGAGTCCTTCGCCCAAGGACTTGGCAGCGCGGGCACCATCGGCCAGATCAGCGGCCATCCAGCGTGCACCGGTGATACCGGAAACCGGGACGCGGTCATCGACCTGATCACCACCGCTCTTCCGATCCTGCAGATCGACGCCGTCCTCGACAACCACGTCTTCCCGCCCGCCCTGGAATTCCTCAGTAAGCGTGAATGGGAGTGGCGACTCAAAGACCAGGCGCGTTTCTTCGGCCTACGTCGCGGGCTCGCCGCCACCCCTACGAAGCTGCGCCACCGGATGGTGAACGGGGCTCAGGCGGGTTATCGAGCTACGTCGGTCACCGCAGGAGCGCCCGCCGCGGTCCGGGCCGCAAGCCGTCGGCAGATCCTCGCCCAGCAGGTGGTCGAGGTCTCCGGTCGGGCCGACGTGGGCGTCATCGGAGTGCCGCAGCGCAACCCGTACAGCGTGGACTCGGTGACCAACCCGGTGCTGTCCGCGTGGTTGGGGCTCGGAGCGTTCTTCGGGGCGCACGCCGGCCGGCCATTCGTCCGCGAGGGCGGCGCGCTGGTTCTGTACTCGCCGATGGTTGGGGAGTTCTCTCCACTGCACCATCCGTCGTATGTCGACTTCTTCGCAGACGTGCTCAGCAGCACCCACGACCCGGCACAGATCGCCGCCGACTTCGAGACCAAGTTCGCGACCGATCCGTGGTACGCGCATCTGTACCGGACCAGCTTTGCGTTCCACGGCGTACACCCGTGCTACTTGTGGTATCAGATCGCCGAGGCAACCAGGCACCTCTCGGATGTGGTCTGGGTGGGAGCTGACCGCAGCAGCGTTGATCGCCTCGGCTTCCGCGCCGCCTCCACCCTGGCCGACGCCCTCGAGATTGTGGCCGCCTCGGTCGGCCGGACTCCTGCGATCAGCTATCTGCATGTGCCACCGCAGATCGTCGTCGACGTCCGATGAGATCGATCCTGCCGAGCAGATCCGCGGACAGCATCGAGTCGGCAGATCAAGCGACGTTTCCCACGGCGTGGGCCAGGACCCGACCGGTGCGCATCCTGCGCGAGGTAGTTCAGGTCGCTGGCGTGAAGCCGTTGCTGCGCGGCGAGGTCGCGCTGGACGTCGAGGGCGTCGACGAGCTGAAAGGGTTCGACCCTCCGGCGCTCATCGTGGCCAATCACGCCTCACATTTGGACACCGCGGTGTTGCTGTCCACGCTGCCGGCCGCTAGACGCCGACGTACCGCCGTAGCCGCTGCCGCTGACTATTTCTTCGGCACTGTCTGGCGGGCGGCCGGGTCTGCCATCGCCTTCAACACCTTTCCGATCGAGCGGCGAGGGGGATCGGAGTCGGCTCTGCCCGGCCAGCTCCTGGCCGACGGCTGGAGCATCATCGTCTATCCAGAAGGCACCCGGTCGCCGGACGGGTTTCCGGGGCGCTTCCGGATGGGTGCGGCGTGGCTGGCCGTGACCCACTCGGTGCCAGTGATTCCCGTCGGGCTGCGCGGGACGTACGCCGCCATGCCGCGCGGCCGGGGCTGGCCGCGGCCTGGCCGCACTCGGGTCGCCGTACGGTACGGCGCGCCGATCCATCCGCAGCCCGGCGAGACGCCGCGCGAACTCGCACCCAGGATCGCCACGGCCGTCCAGGAACTGATCGCGGAGGACGCCACCTCCTGGTGGGCCGTCCAGCGCGGATCCGGCGCGGCCGAGCAGCCGCCGCCGGGCAGCTGGCGCCGAATCTGGGAGCAGACCGCGACTCCGGCGGAGGGCGGCAAGCCACGCCGGCCAAAGATCTGGCGGAGTTAGACTCGTCTGCCATGTCCGGACACTCCAAGTGGGCGACCACCAAGCACAAGAAGGCCGTGATCGATGCGCGGCGAGGCAAGCTTTTCGCCAAGCTGATCAAGAACATCGAGGTCGCGGCTCGGGTCGGCGGTGGTGACCCCGCGGGCAATCCCACGCTCTACGACGCCGTGCAGAAGGCCAAGAAGACCTCCGTCCCGAACGACAACATCGACCGGGCTATCAAGCGAGGTTCTGGAGCCGAGGGTGGCGGCGCTGACTACGAGACGCTGATGTACGAGGCCTACGGACCAGCCGGAATCGCCTTGCTGATCGAATGTCTGACCGACAACCGCAACCGCTCCGCCTCCGACGTTCGGGTGGCCGTCACCCGCAACGGTGGCACCATGGCCGACGCCGGTTCAACGGTGAGGATGTTCACCCGCAAGGGCGTGGTGATCGTCCCCAGGGAACAGGACGGCCGGACGCTGACCGAGGATGACGTGCTGGAGGCCACCCTGGACGCCGATCCCGAGGAAGTGAACGACTTGGGCGACAGCTTCGAGATCGTGAGCGACCCCAACAACACCGTCGCGGTCCGCACGGCCATCCAGCAGGCCGGCCTGGACTACGACTCGGCCGAGGTCTCCTTCGTGCCCACCTACACCCAGGACGTCGACGCTGCAACGGCTGACAAGTTGTTCAAGATCGTGGACGCGCTCGAAGACTCCGACGACGTGCAGAACGTCTTCACCAACGCCGACGTACCGGACGAGGCCCTGGTATAGCGGATCAGGTCCTGCCGGGCCGATCCGATAGCACGATGCCCGCGCGCTCCAACTCGGCCTCCGCCCGCAACCGCTCCACATCTTTTTCACGGCCAGTGAGCTGGGCCAGTCGCTGCTCGACACCGACCATGCTGCACAACTGGACGAGCACCTGGTCGTAGGCCAGCTGATCCCCCAGCTGCCGGGTGGCCGAGCGGTGATGATCAGTGTCCACTGTCGTCCGCAGTCGCCGGAGATCCTCGACCAGCTGCTCTAGCGGGCGGCCCGGTGGATGGCGCAGCCTCTCCAGATCCTCACGATGCGCCTGGCCCGGGCGTCGTGCCTTGAGGCGGTCGATCTCGTCGTCCCATCGACCGCTTAGAACATCGTGGACGGCATTGGCAACAACCGGAATGAGAATCAGGATCGACGCCGCGAGCCCGGTCAGCGCTGCCTGCTTCCTATCGACCACCCTTCGATGGTACGGCGTGGTACGTGCGCCGCACTGGGCCGAGCGAGTGCCTGGCCCACCTCCGCGATCGCAACCACCTCATCGCGACCGCGCTGGAAGCCGGTGTGGAGCGGCGTGGCGGAAAATCTCCTGCCGAACGGCGTGAAACGCTGCCGAACGGCGATGAAGGGGTATGGATAGGGCGATTTCAACACGATGGCGGTCGCAGGCTGGAAGCCCGGCAGAGACCTCCACTAGGTTGGCCGTCTAGTCAGATCGCTGCAACCGGCGGGGCATGCGTGTGTCGCGACCGGCGGAACCACCCAGCGCCGTAGTGTTGCGAACAGGTGTTTGTTTTTCGTCCGAGCCACGAAGGAGATCGCATGCGGGTGCTGGGCATCGATCCAGGGTTGACCCGCTGCGGGCTAGGGATCGTCGACGGGCTGCCTGGACGCCAGCCCACCTTGATCGCCGTTGATGTGGTGCGCACGCCCGCCGATCTCGATGTCGCCCACCGCCTGGTGGCGATTGAGCGGGCCGTCGAGGACTGGATCATTTCCTACCGGCCGACCGCGGTCGCCATTGAGCGGGTCTTCGCGCAGCACAATGTGCAGACGGTGATGGGCACCGCCCAGGCAGCCGGGGTCGCCATGCTCGCCGCAGCCAGGCGAGGGATTACCGTCGCTCTGCATACGCCAAGCGAGGTCAAGGCATCCATTACCGGCTCCGGACGCGCTCCTAAGGACCAGGTAGGCGCCATGGTTCAGCGAATTCTGCGAGCGGAGTCAGTCCCTCGGCCGCCAGATGCGGCCGACGCACTTGCCCTGGCAATCTGCCATGTCTGGCGTGGGGGCACGACTGCTCGGCTGAATGCGGCCATGGAAGCTGCGGTCGCCCAGCGCAATCGCCAAAGTACGGCACCAAGGCGCGCCACAGCCCTGCACATGCCAGCCGACCCAGTCGAGCAATGATCGCGTCGCTGAGTGGCCGGGTCATCTCCGTCGGTCCGACATCGGCCGTTGTGGAGGTTGGCGGGCTAGGTGTGTTGGCCCTCTGCAGTCCGAACACTGTGGCGGCGTTGCGAGTGGGGCAGCAGGCGACGCTGGCCACCTCCCTTATCGTCCGCGAGGACGCCTTGACCCTGTACGGGTTCGCGAGTGTTGACGAACGCGAATTCTTCGAGCTCTTGCTCACCGCCACCGGCGTCGGCCCGAAGCTGGCGCAAGCCGCCCTGGCCGTGCTGAGTCCCGACGAGCTTCGGCAGGCTATTGCGTCCGAGAACCTCCTCCAGCTGTGCAAGGTGCCCGGGGTGGGCCGAAAGGGCGCCCAGCGGATCGTTCTCGAGCTGAAGGACAAGATCAACACCGTGGCCACGGCTGAGCCCTCAGCCGGCGCAACGCCGGAGCCGAGCGCCTGGCGGGAACAAGTCGCCTCGGGCCTGCAGGGCCTTGGCTGGTCGGCCAAGGATGCCGAGGCCGCCTGCGCGGAGGTGGACTACCTTGCACGGGAAGATCCGCAGATCAGTGTGGCCGCCTTGATGAGGGCCGCCTTGCAGGCCCTGGCCCGGAAGTAGTGGCGATGGGCAGCGACCACCAGCTCTCTGAGCTCACCTCAGCGGTGGGGGACCCCGACGAGCGGGCTGCCGAGTCGGTGCTGCGGCCCACCACGCTGCGCGAGTTTGAGGGTCAGCCACGGGTCAGTGAGCAGCTGGGGCTCGTGCTGGAGGCCGCCCGCCACCGCGCTGGTGTGCCCGATCACGTGCTGCTGTCCGGACCCCCTGGACTGGGCAAGACGACCCTGGCCCTGATCATCGCGAGCGAAATGTCGGCGCCGCTCCGCATCTCGAGCGGACCGGCGATCCAGCACGCCGGGGACCTGGCCGCCATCTTGTCCGGGTTGGTTGAGGGTGAGGTGTTCTTTCTCGACGAGATTCACCGGATGTCGCGGCCAGCCGAGGAGATGCTCTATCTCGCCATGGAGGATTTCCGGGTCGACGTGGTGGTCGGCAAGGGACCCGGCGCGACGGCGAGACCGCTGGACATCCCGCGCTTCACCCTCGTCGGTGCTACCACCAGAGCCGGGCTGTTGCCGGGCCCTCTGCGGGACAGGTTCGGCTTCACCGCGCAGCTCGACTTTTATGACACCACGGCGCTCGAGCACATCGTGCACCG
>DATFOP010000047.1:0-9643 GCA_035265505.1 Propionibacteriaceae bacterium
GGTGAACCTCGCCTCGCCCTTGTTCGGACGGCGGAACGCGTAGGCCATGATCAGCTCTCGTTAGATATCTGTTAGACAACTTCGCCGGACGAGCCTGGATTTGCCCGGACGAGCGTGGAGCGATAAATGCGGTTTGACTAGGTACTTCAGTCGATTCTAACGCTTGGCGAAGCCATCGGGAAGGCCACGAAGCCCCGCTCATAACCCAGAGGTCACAGGTTCAAATCCTGTCCCCGCTACAATTTGGAAACCGCTTCTGGCTAGGTAAGAGGCCAGTCAGGAGCGGTTTTCCTCCATACGGTGCCAATGGCGGCCAGTTGAGGCGCCGTCAAGTATCCGGTTGGGCCGGGCGGAGGTCCGCGGCGCGTATCCACCGCACCGCGGTCCCGCCAGCCACCAGACCTCTCAGCAGCCGTCCTCCCCGCGTAGCCACACCGCAACTTATCGGCAGGGCCTTTGAGAACTTGGAACCGACCAGAAGACGATGCACCCCTTCGGAGCATTTCGGCCCGAAGGGGTGCACATGTTCATGGTCGCGCCACGCGCAAGACCATGAGCCGGGGGCAGAGACTCGGTGCGAGGTTGCGCTGTCTCGGCAGCTAAAGGGCTACGGGCAGGTGTTTGGCGCCCCTTGGCTGGTAGGCGGGTTCACCGCGCACTCGAGATTCTGCGGCTCGGGGCTCGTGTTCGTTGTGTTCCCTTGGGTTTCGTTGGTGGACCCCACACCGCCCTGGTTTTTGCCCGGCCCCTCGAAGCAGCTCACTGTGCCCTGCTCCTTCGTGCAATTGTCGGGCAGCGGCGCAGCCCATGCGGGTGCGGTCAAGCCGCCGATTGTTAAGACTCCCCCGAGCGCCATTGAAACGAGAAGTTTGCGCATAACGCGGCGCTCCTAAGATGATGGAAAGGAGCGACCATCGCCCCTAATGCGGAATCTACGACCCTCACTGGGCAGCTGTGAATAGTGTGTCCACTTATTGATATGTCCTAAAACGGACGCAAGTATTTTCCTAATGTAAGAAACATGTGCTATAGCGCTTTCGCGAATTTGCGGACGTGTGTCCTTTGGCTGTTTTCGGTTTCTCGGACAATTTGATCTTGACCCAGTTTTCGTGGACAGGTCAGTGAGGAGTTGGGCTGCCGCGATTGGGCTATTTCGAACTTCAACGGCGTCCTCCAGCCGAGCGCGGAGTGGCGTCGGCGGCGGTTGTGAAAGCCTGCGATGTACTCAAAATCGCATTGGACCCGGAGTCGGCCGTAGGTGCGGTTCGACACGGCGTGGATCACGCCGATCAGGTCGGTCAGCCATAGGTGGCGAATCGCCCTCGTTGACGGCGCCCGGCTGGCCCAATTCGTAGTACCCGGATCTCGATACGCCGAGAACGTTGCAGGCAGGGCCCACCCGGACGCCGTCATGGTGGAGGTCGGCGACGAGGCCGAACCTGGCTTTTGGGGCCACCACCTGCTCCACGGCTGCTGCGGCCTTACTGACCTCTTCCTTCAAGTCGCGGATCCGCTCCCGCACGACGACCAGCTCCGTCGATGCCTCGCTGGTTGTGCCCCGTTTCAGCCCGCGGCCGACCAGGTCACGGCTCTTCCACCGATTGAGGCACGATTCGATGATCCCGAGCAGGCCGGCGACCTCGACCACGGTGCGGCCGCTGACGACTAGATCAAGCGCCGTGCGGCGGAACTCCGGCGGGTAGGGCTTCGGCATGACAACCGAGCCTTCTGGTCAGCCGAGCGAAAAACGTCTCGACACACGAGTCCGGAGAACCGGGTCAAGATCACTCCCTCCTCTCCCGCGCGGCGCGACGCGAGCGCGCTGCTTGTGCTATGCCGCATGGACATGGGGTCTTTGCGAGCGGTCGCGTTCGGCGCGTCGCAGGACTTCTCGGGTGACGGGAGCAACTTCGCCGACACCAAAGAACAGGAAGCGGAGGAGATTGGCGGCAGGATTGCCTTCGGTCCATTCGAGGTAGATGTGAGGTTGCCGGTTGGTTATGTCTCTGATGTGCAGCAGGAGGGCGGCGATGGCATTCGGGACCGTCGCGCTTTCGAAGGTCAGTACGCGGTACTTCTGGTGCATGACGACGCCGTGTACGTCGAGTTGTGAAGCGAATTCGGAAGGGTCAGCCACGGTGATCTCGACGAAGATGAAGTCCTGGTCTTCGGTGAGGTCATGATCGCTGAGTACCTGGCGGCGTTTGTCGGCGTATTCAGCGGGGTCGCGTTCGTCTGGCTCGTTAGCCACAAGGCGGATAGTGCGCCTGGCGCAGTCGCGGATGAATAACTGGGCCATCGCGTCGAGCTGAACATCATCGACCCGAAGCTCCAAGGCACGGGTGAGCCGGGATGCTAGCGACACCGCCAGGATGCCGGCGATAAACATCATTGAAATAGCGAGGCCGTCGGGTGCTTCGAGCACGTTCTCAACCAGCGCATACAGCAAGATCACGGTCAGCAGGCTGAACCCGGCGGTCGAGACTCGGTGCGGACGACGGGCCGCGCTGATTGCCACCGCTACCGCCGCCGACACCATCATCGCCAAGATGCCAGTCGCATACGCGCCGGCCTGTGCGTTGACATCAGCATGGAAGGCCAAGGTGATGAGAATGCTGACAGCGGTGTAGACCAGAACGACCGGTCGCACGGCGCGGCCCCATTCCGGCGCCATCCCGTAGGCCGGCAAGTAGCGTGGCACGATGTTGATCAGACCGGCCATCGCCGAGGCGCCGGCGAACCACAAGATGAGGATGCTACTGAGGTCGTAGACCGTCCCGAACCCTTCGCCCAGGTACTCATGAGCGAGGTAGGCGAGGGCACGGCCGTTGGCCTGGCCGCCCTCAGCGAACTCCTCTGGCGGGATCAGCACCGTGGTGATGAAGCTCGTGGTAATCAGATAGACCGACATGATCACGGCCGCGGTCGTGAGGAGCTTCCGGGTGTTCTTTACCCGGTTGGCCAGCCTCTCCTGCGGGTCGGCCCCGGTCGCCGCCACGAGCGGCATCATGCTGACCCCGGTTTCAAATCCCGAGAGCCCGAGCACTAGGAGTGGGAAGGCGATGATCGCCGGGCCGGCGACGTCGAGGAACCCCGTTCCGTGGACTGTTAGCGCCTGTGTCCAGCTGCCAATCAGCTGCGGCGTCGCGACAATCTCGGCAAGGCTGACACCCACGACCACCGCGTTCAAAGCCAGGAAGAGCGCCACCAGCGGAATCGCGACGACCACGGCTTCGGTGAAACCGAGCAGGAACACGCCACCGAGGATCAGCAGCAACGCCACGGTGACGGGGACGGCCTGGCCGTGCAAGACTGCGGGCGCGTAGGGGTTCTCCAGCAGGTGCACCGTCGCATCGGCCGACGACAAGGTGATGGTGATGATCCAGGAGGTCGCCACGAACCCCAGAAGGACCAAGACAAACGTCTTGCCGCGCCAAAACGGCAGCAGCTTTTCCAGCATGGCCACCGACCCTTGGCCGTGCGGGCTTTCCGCTGCCACCCGCCGATACATCGGCAGCATCCCCAGCAGCGTGAGGGCCACGATGAATAGCGTTGCCAACGGAGACAACGCACCAGCCGCGAGCGCAGCGATGGCCGGCAGGTACGACAGAGTGGAGAAGTAGTCGACCCCAGTCAGGCACATTACCTTCCACCACGCCTGAGGATTCGCGTGGTCCTCACTTGCCTCCGGGCCGACGGGTTGCACCCGATTAGCCATCAGCCAGCGGGTCAGCCCACTATGCCGCCGTGTTCGCCGGAGCGGGCCACCTGGAGCCTTCGGCCCAGCTGTTGTCGCGGTACTCATAGGGCCCCTTTGGTGTGGAGGGATAACCCATGCCCAGGACGCAGCGTCATGGTTGACCCAGCGCGCGGATGGCCTGAGACACGTCGCTGCGCTGCCTACTGATCTGACCTATGCAACTCCTTGCGGGGTGACCCCAACTTTGCACAGCGAGACTCGAGATGGCAAGCGCTGGCTCACGCGGTCCAGAGGGCATGGTGCTCCGGCACAGACATGCAGAGTCAGGTTATTGCCTGGTTTGATTCGTAGCTTCGGATGATCACGACCGGGCGTAGACAACCCTCATTGGGCTATGCGCGCTGGGCTCCGCCGGGCGAGTTGCTCGGCCCGCGCCCTCAGCACCAGCAAAGTGAGTGTTCCGGCGACAGCGATGGCGGACAAGTTGATCACCAGCTGAACGGCCGAACCGATTGCCTCGCTCGGTACCCAATAGGCGATCGCCACGGCCGCGTTGGCGGCTGCTGGGATCGTGGTCACCGAGATCAGGACACCCACTAAGGCACCGGACTTGGCGGAGGTAAGCGCGAGCATGCCTGCGATTCCCGCGAGGAAACCAACAATCCAGGAGAGCGCGTCAGGCTTCCAGATGAAGCTCGTCAATGGCCGCTCGGCTATCAGCATGGACTCGCTGAGAAGTCCGAGGGCAGTCATGATCCAGGTGAAGATCACTGTTGCAGCCATTCCGACGGCAAAGCCAAGGACTAGGGTGCCCAACGCGCGGCTGGCGGGCCGCCGGCGAAGGGTCACGATGCCGATACAGAGGGCAACGAGCGGGCCAAACTCGGGACCGACGACCATAGCACCGACAATGAGGATCGGCTGATCAAGCATGACACCGATGCCGGCGATCATGGTCGCCACGATCATGAAACAGAGGTAGGTGATGGAGAGCCTAGTTTCCTCGCCTGCGCTCTGTTCGAGCTGTTCCCAGACGACCGCATCCGCCGGTTCGCCGGGGGTTTCTTCTTCGGCCCTGATCGCGGACTGGGAGATGCTGACGTCCAGGTTTTCCACCACAATTGCGCCCTTTTGCTCCAGACCGAAGCCTCTAAGGGCCTCCAGAACGCTGGTCGCACCTTCGCGGGCGACGTCAAAACTGACGACATCTCCCGATGGCTTCCGCGCGGACTGCTCATTGACACAGAGGTGGGTGACGGCTGGGCTGGTGTCAAGGACCTGCAGCACCTGTTGGGTCAAGTCGGGCGGGGCGATGAGGCGTACGTGGAGCATCAGCCAGCTCCGCCGGGCATAAGGTTGCTCATGCCGGAAACTATCGGCGTAGCTGCTGACGTCAAACGGCAGATATCACACACTCGTCGAGTCGTGACCTGGAGCCGCTTGGCGAGCAGCGCAGCCGGCGTTGCGGCGCGGCGACCGTAAAAAGATGAAAGGCATCCTCAGCAGCTGGCCAACGAAATTCTCCGGGCCGTCACCGTCCAGCAACCAGTCGTACACGCGCCTGTACGAAAATCGGCGATTGTAAGAGTCGGTATGCAGAGGGAGTGCTGAGATGCCTAGAGGCCGCCCACCCGTGCCGATTGATGACAAGAGACATGGTCGGCCAGCTCGGACCCACAAGAGAGATGGTCGTCCGATACCTCACGCTGCCAACGTGGCGATTCTCGCCGCTGCTGGGGAAGTGCCACCACCACCCGCCGATCTGGGCGCGACTGGTCACGCATTCTGGGAGCAGATCTGGTCTAGCTGCGGCTGGATTTCACCAGTGGCCGACTATGCCATCGTGGCCGAGACGGCTGAGCTAATCGACACTTTGGAGATCGCGCGGTGTCGAGCTACCCGTACAGGGGACCCGCGGGACCGCCGTGCCATGCTCGCCTTCAGTCGGGAGCTCTCATCGGCATTGGCTAGTTTGGGATTCAACCCACAGGCCAGAGCAATGCTCGGGGTTGGGCTGAGTGCTCCCCGCAGACGCTAGTAGATGAAAGAACAGGAGCAGGAAGTGGCCGTCAAACCTGAGGTGGTTTCCCGCGAGGCGCAGCCGTATGTGTCGATCACGAGTTCCGTAGCGATGGGTCGGCTAGGCGAACAATTGGCGCCGCTGCACGATGAAATCTTCGGCTGGCTAGCAGCGAGCGGCACTGAACCTGCCGGCCTACCGTTCTGGAAGTACAACAAGATCGACATGGAGGGCGAACTCGAGGTCGAGGTGGGTGTCCCGACGGCGGTGCAGATTTCCGGCGACGACCGGATCCAGGGGCATCTGCTCCCGGCTGGCAACTACGTGATGGCTCAACACGTGGGACATCCTGACAAACTGGTTGACGCGACCGGAGAACTGCTGGACTGGGCGAGGGCGAATGACCTTGGCTGGGACATGTCGGAGTCGAGCGATGGGGAGCGATGGGCGGCGCGCGTTGAGGAGTACCTCACCGATCCGATCAGCCAGCCCGACATGGACAAGTGGCAGACCAACCTGTTCTTCAAGCTGGCTGACTAGACGCGTCGTTCCTTGGCCGTCCCGGAGATCCGGAGCAGGACGGTCCCATTTGCACCAGGACTTCCCCGTGAAGTTGCCGATCTTGTTGGCAGTGAGGGTTCTCACCGTTCTGCCCCAAGCTCGAACGTCAGCTGGATCCGCCTTCCACCCTTCTGCCGAAGTCTGACAACGTGCCGGGCGGCTCAACTGTTGCCGGCCCGGTCCGCCAACCAGTTGGCGAACTGGATGAGGTGGCGGTCGACCAGGAACTGGTTGTGCACCCGGGCTCGACCGGCTTGCCCCAGCCGACCGGCTTCCTCGTCGTCGTAAAACAGCCCGGCGAGGGTATTGGCGAAGGCGTCGAGATCCCCCGGATCGGGCAGCAGCAGTCCGTCTACGCCGTCGGTGATCTGGTCTGTGATGCCCCCGATGGCGCTGGCGATCACCGGCCGGGCCCTCCACAGCGCTTCGGTGACGGTGAGCCCAAACCCTTCCACCAGGCTCTTCTGCAGCAGGACGGTCGCGTGGTGTCGGATGGCGTTGGTCAGGTGGGCGTTCTCGTCGAGGTCGTCCATCGGCAGGGTGACCAGGTGGCTCCGTTCTTGGGCTCGGCGGGGCAGCCCGTGCCACTGCTCCGTGCACTCGGCCAGCACTGCCGCGCCCTCGGGATCGTCGGCGACCCCGTCGACAGCCGGGCCGACCAGCATGAGGTGCGTGTCGTCCGGCATCGCGTCAAGGTGCTCGGTGAAGGCGTGCAAAACGCCGCTCATGTCCTTGAGCCGGTCCCATCGGCTGACCTGCACCGCCAGCCGTGCCTCGGCCGGCGGCGCCGCCCCGCCGACAAGCAGGTCGTCGTGCCGGCGGACCGTGGCGCGAGCATCGTCGGGCCGCCTGAAGGACAGGTCCCCACCCGTCCCGGGGCCGCTGAGCAGCCGGGCCTGGGCGAGCACCGCCCGAGCCTGGTCGGCGTCCAGGTCGAGGTTCTTGGTGGCGAACGGATCGATCGACGGCGCGATGATGGTGACCTTGCCTGGCGGTACCCAATCCGGGACGAACTGGAGGCGGGAGAACACCACCGCATCGGACTGCTCCACGTACGCGCGAAGGAACGCCCAGCCCCGGTTGGTGTGCTGGTTGACCGTGTCTGCGCCGATGTGGCTGCGCCAGCCGACGAAGACGCCGAAGTCGCGCAGGCCGGGGATCAATCCGGCGGTCTGCGGGTCGTGCACCAAAACGACGTCGCCGGATCGCAGCTGCGGTCGCAGGTCGGCAAGGTTCTCCTCCAGCACACGCTCGTAGTGCCGCTGCTCCGTCAGACCGACCGATCCGCCGTCACCGGAGGTGCCATGGATGAGGTTATGGATCCGCTTGGTCAGGGCAAAGAAGTCGTTGTCGCCGTCCAGGGCCACCCACCGGCTGTCCAGGCCCCCGCCCTGCCCGTAGGCGAGCAAAGAGGTGAGGATCTCGGCCACCCCGCCACCGTGGGCGGTGGCGTTGATGTGCCACACCGTGGCGCCGTCGATGGCTTGGCGCGCCTTGGCCACCGCTAACCGGAGCCGCTCGGCCCGCTCGCCCCCGATCAGGGGGGTGAGCTGCTCGGGGCTCTTGGGGTAGACCTCCACTTCCTGCATGCCCGTATTGTGCCCGGCATCGCCACCGCGGGCCGGGCCGACGACCGAGAACGCCAGAAAGCCCGCACCGAGTGCGATCCAGAACCAGAAGCGGCCTGGAGCGGAACGGAATGAGGCCGTCATGCGGTGGGTAGGGTCCCCAGGTGAGCGAGGTTGATCGGTCGCCCAGTCCCGAGTCTCTAGTGCGCCCACCCCGGCTGCACTTGGGGCGTGAGGGCACGGCCAGTCGACTCGAGCTGTTCTTCGACTTGGCCTACGTGTTGGTCGTACTGGAGCTGGCACAGGTGTTCTATGAGGACCTGACCTGGCACGGGGCGGCGGTCCTGGCGGGCCTGTTCGTGACGATCTGGTTCTCCTGGGTGGGCTTCACCCTGTACGCCAATCGCTTCGATACCGACGACGTCGTGTTCCGGATCGCCAAACTGGTTGCCACAGGTTCGATCGCCGGCTGCGCTGCCAGCGCCTCGGACGCAGTCGGCGAGCTGGCCGTGCCCTTTGCTGCCTGCTATCTGGGCAGCCTGCTGGTGCTCCTCGCTCTGTACTTGAGGGCGTGGCAGCACGTTCGCGAGGCCAGGCCCACAGTCGGCGTGTACCTGCTCACCGTGGGTTTGAGCGCTGGGCTGTGGGCGGTGTCGCTGGTCGTGCCCAGCCCCGCCCGCTACGTGCTGTGGGGGATCGCCGTGCTGGTGTCTGCGGCTGGACCGGTGCTGGCCACGCTACGGTCGGACAAGGTTCCGCTGCAGATCGAGCACCTGCCTGAGCGTTTCGCCTTGCTGGTGATCCTGGTCCTGGGCGAAGCCGTGGGCAGCGCTGCCCGAGGTGTACACGACGCGTCATGGGCGCCGACTTCCATCGGGGTCGGGGTGCTTGCGTTCGCGGTCGCGGCCGGCACCTGGTGGATCTACTTCGACATCACCGCGCCCAGCAGTGCCCGAGAGTTGCAGCGTGTCGGGAAAGAGGAGGCCGCGGACTCGGGCTCGGACGCGCGGGAGGGTGACAGCCACGTCAGCGACGCCAGGCACGACCTGTTCGTCTACGGTCATCTGCCGTTGACGTTCGGCATCGTGCTCGCCGGGGTTGGTCTGGAGGAGCTGGTCGTGCACCCGAACAAGGCGGCTCCTCTGGTCGCCGGCTGGGTGCTCGCCTCGGGACTCGCGCTCTATCTAGCGGGAGTGGCCCTGGTGATCAGCGGCACCACCCAGACGGTGCGCTCGATCTGGCCCTGGCCGGTCGCCGCCATCCCCATGGTGCTGTTGGGCGCAGTAGTGCCCTTCCCCGGCAGTCTCCTGCTGACCGCGACGTACACCGTCGGGATCCTGCTCCTTGCCGCACAAGGCACGCGGGCCAGCCGCCGACCCGACACCGCCCTGGCCGGCGCGGACTGACTCGGATGAAGAACATTCCCGATCGCTCAGGGGAGATAGTCGCTGATGAGGTGCAGCCACCGCGTGTCCGCCGCAGTGGTCAGTAGGTTCGGCATCACGGCTGCCACCATGGCCGTAGCGGCAGGGCCCCACCGCCGCCCCGCTCGTCCGGCTTCACAGCCAGCACTTGGTGCAGCTGGACGACGTTGCGCTCGAACCCCAACCGCGATCCCGCCAGATAGAGACCCCAGACCCTCGCGGTGCCCTGCCCGACCTCGGCGACCGCCTCGTCCCAGTGCTCGACGAGGTTGGCGCACCAGTCGCGAAGGGTCAGTGCATAGTGCGGCCGCAGGTTCTCCTCGTGGAGCACCTCCAGGCCGGCATCCTGAGCTTCGGTGATGATTCTGCC
>DATFOP010000048.1:0-4267 GCA_035265505.1 Propionibacteriaceae bacterium
GTCCGCGAACGGCCGCGGTTCGTCCCGTCTGGCCGTGTTATCGGCGGCCGGCGGGATTTCTAGTGGCCTGCCTTGCGGGATTGCTGGATATCCCCAGCGGAGATGCGGCCGCAGGGAATGGCCTTGACATTGTTCGCCTGGGTTCACGCCCGGACAGCGCTGTTATCCACCCTCCGGTCGCTGCCTACTGCGCCGGGCAGTCTTGGGTCAAGCTTCGCCGCCCTGATCAGGGTCGTCATACTCGTCGTGCCGCTCATCTTCACGCTCTTCAGCTTCGCGCACGAGCTCCAAAGCGCGCTTCGTTATCGCACCCGGATCGTCCACGTCGTACATATCGGTGGCGGCCTGGTCAACCGCCCAAGCGGGTGGATCTTGAGCGTTCGAATCTTGGTTTGGGTTGGCCACAAGGCAACCCCTTCCGCTCTCGCTGCGAATGGATACGCTCATTCCTGACACTACGCGCCTTGCATCACACGCATCTGCCACTGGCCGCGCTGCATCGGGATGTGCGAATGACCTAGTTGGGCGTACCGGCCGCCTCGGTGGCCACGAGCCAGCGTCCGACGGCGACGTCACGATCGTTGAGCCGGAACCCGCCTACGACGACGTGGCCGAGTGCCGGCCCAGCCTGCGGTTGCCGGGTGGCGGGCCACGACCGGGTAGCCGGGTCAGCGACCAGCACGCGACAGCCCGCAGACGGACGCCCTTGGCCCTCAAGAGGAGAAGAGGCGTTCTTTGGTTCACCACTGTCTCGGTAACCCTTCACGATCTGGTACCCCGCCTGCCACCCGGCGGATCCGCGTAACACGGGCCTCGGTCAACCTACGTTGACAACTGCTCCAGCGTCATCGTATGTTGACGACATGACCGAAGCAGTCGAGGGGGCGGCGGCCGCTACGAGCCAAGACCCCCGCATGGGCTTGCCCGCCGTGGCGGCGCTGCGGCAGCTCGTCGAGCGCCTGGAAGCACTCCAGGTGGACAACGCCAGGCGATGTGGCTGGTCTTGGGAGCAGATCGGTCAGGCACTCGGGGTGAGCAAGCAGGCCGTGCACAGGAAGCACGGACGGAGGTGACGATGTTCGAGCGGTTCACGCATGCGGCCCGCCAAGTCATCGTCCGCGGGCAGGAAGAGGCCCGCACATTCCGGCATCCCTGGCTCGGCACGGAGCATCTCCTGCTCGGCATCCTTGCCCAGCCGGGGGCCCCCGGGGTTCGCGTGCTGACCGACCTTGGCGTCAACCTGGACACCGGCCGTGCGACCCTGAGTCAACTGGTCGGCAGGGGCGGCCTGTCATCACCCGGCAGCGGCGAGAGCGACGCCGACGCGCTGCGCACGCTAGGGATCGACCTAGACGAGGTGCGCCGCCGGGCGGAGTCGAGCTTCGGGCCAAGGGCACTCGATTACCCTCCGGGCCGGCCGCCGCGGCGCCGGCTACTGTGGCGTCGCGGCCGATGCGGCTACCCCGACCTGACCGGGCATCTCCCCTTTATGCCACGGGCGAAACGTGCGCTCGAACGGGCGCACCGCGAGGCCGCCGCCCTCGGTGACCAGCACATCGGTGTGGAGCACCTGCTACTTGGCCTGCTCGATCCGAAGAGCAACATGGCCGTAGAACTGCTCCGCCACCTGGGCGCGGACCCCGAGGTCCTACGCACCCGTCTACTCGCCGACCTTGGCAAGGCCGCTTGACCCCACTGAGACAATCTCCATCCCGGCAAAGCGTTCGTCATACGGCGACGGTCCGCGTGCTTCCGCGGACGGCGGCCAGGTCGGCGACGCTGATCCGGTCAAGGCTGGTCTGTCGGGTCATGCAGACGGTTGCCAGCGCGGTGATCGACACCCGGTAGGCCCACTCGTCCACCCAATCGTCGGGCCGTCCGGGACCTGGCGCCGGCGCAACTGACCACCGACTCGGACGGGCCGGCGGCCAGGGCCGGCGTGCGACGCGGCAACATCATCACCGCCGTCGGGGACGAGCCGACCCGCGCCCGCGAAGACCAGTTGACCAGTGGTCGGACACCACGACGCGGGCGCCGTCAACGAAGTGGGGAGAGCGGTGGCGTCCTCGTTGACAAAGAGGGAGTTGACGACGAATCCGGTGGCGTAGAGGACCGGTAAAGCGGTTGGCCGTTGGTGAGTCCGATGGCCATCTGCAGCGGTTCCGCGATGCCGGCGTTACGGCCCGATTAGATTGGCCGCCTCACCGCCGACCGCTGCTCGAGTACGGTCAGGTCGCCGCACCACCTTCGTGGCGTGCTTACAGATATCGATCTGCGCTGAGTCGCGTATCGCCAAGACGAATTGGGTCCCCGTTCACTGCGATCCGCTGGCAAGCCGGGCGGCGAGCAGTTGCTTGCCCTCCTCGGCGCCCTTGCGGCTCTCGCCTTGGGCGCGGCGGAAGAAGTCGGCGAGCTCGCTGTCCCCGTCCCGGTCGGCATCTTGGATGTAGGTCTCCAGGCGCAGGACGTTGCTCAGGCACGCTTCGACGAACCAGATGAGGTTGTAGTCCTTGTCCGGCGTTCCGGTGACCGCTCCGGTCTCGATGTCGCTGCTCATCGTGCTCGTCCTCTCTGTAAGTTCAGTCGTCCGCGAGGCGGCTACACCCCGCCATCTGGTGCCTAGCCGGCCGGAGGGCCGCTGCCTCAGATCATGCCTCATGCCGGCCAGGAGTGTCTGACGAGGTGGCCAAAGCCCGCGAAGGACACTCCGAGCCTCGGCGTACCAGGCTGCTGCCCGCCCCCATCCGCGCCAGGAGTGCCACCCGGGGCCACCCGCTGGCCGAGCGGCAAACGCTCCACCAATACGGGGGTTGTCGCGCACTCCGGCATGCAACTCGGCGGCCACCACGAGTGCTGATGCGCGAAACGACTGACCGGAGACGGTTCCCTTTCTGACTCAGTCACAGGGGAGCGGCAGCGCTTGCGTTTCCCGCAGCGGTGTCGTGTGCTGGGTAGCCGTGACTGAGGAAACCGCTTCCGCGGAGCCTGTCGTTCATCTCTTAGCCGACAGAGCCGACCTACTTGACGCGGTGACCGATCTTCGCTGGCTGGAGTGGGGAAATGCTCCTGAACCCATCGACCGGAACTGGTGGCATGCCGCCACGGTTCGCGAGGCCGGAGGTAGCGGGCTTCCCATGACGTGGGTCGCGAGCGACCAGAGTGGAGCGTTAGGCGCTGTCGGTCTCGGTCGGTTCGACATCGAGGAACGCCGCGACCGCTCACCGTGGCTGCTGGGCATGATCGTTCGGCCCGACCGTCGCGGAGCAGGGATCGGACGGCTTCTGCTCACGCACCTTGAGACGTGGGCACATCGGCACGGTTACCAGCACTTGTGGGTTGCAACAGGAGGGGCGGCGGTCGGCTTCTATCAGCGATGCGGGTGGCGGATCTATGAGACGGTGGACCGCGAGTTCGAGCCGGCGACGACAGTCCTCACCAAAGAGCCACGAGCCGAGCCGATGTAGTGGATCGCCATGCCGGTTCAGGGTCCCCTTGCGAGAGGGCTCAGGTGTCGGCTGCGGGTTCTGCGGCTTCTTCGATTTCGCCGACGAGGACTTCGATGACGTCTTCGAGGAAGAGGATTCCGGTGGTGCGGCCGTCGTGGTCGACGGCTCTTGCGACGTGGGAGCCGGATCGCCGCATGGCTGCGAGGGCGTCTTCGAGGTCGGAGTCGTGGTAGACGGTGGGCAGGCGCCGGATGCGTTTGGCGGGGATCGGCTGTTCGGCGGCCTTGGTGCCGGTGAGGTCCATGACGTCTTTGAGGTGTAGGTAGCCGGTGGGCTCCCCGCCGGCGTCGTGGATGCCGTAGCGGGAGTGGCCGACGGCCACGACAGCGCGTTGCAGGTCGTTGGGGGTGGCGTCGGCGGCGAGGGCGACCACGTCGGAGATAGGAACTTCGACGTCGGAGACGTTCTTGGTGGTGAACTCGAATGCGGCGGCCAGGGTTCCGGTGGTGTCGTCGATGAGCCCTTCGCGGGTGGATTGCGCGACGATGCCGGCGACCTCGTCGAGGGTGTAGGTGCTGGTTGCTTCGTCCTTAGGTTCGACGCGGAACAGTCGGAGGCCGCTGTTCGCCAGCCAGTTGAGCAGCCAGATGACAGGTTTGAAGATGCGGGCGATCATGACCAGGGGCGGAGCCAGTAGCAGGGCGGCTCGGACGGGCACCGAGAACGAGAGGTTCTTGGGGACCATCTCGCCGAAGACGACGTGGAGGAAGGTGACGAGGACCAGCGCGACTGCGAACGCGGTCACACTGATGGCGCTGTCG
>DATFOP010000049.1:0-15481 GCA_035265505.1 Propionibacteriaceae bacterium
GCGCGCAAATCCAGTGATAGAACTCATGTGTTACGAGAGTTGGTTTACTTGGTAGGCAAGACGTTCAAATTGAATCGGAATATATTGAGGGGATCGTATTGATCCTTGACGGCTTGTAGGCGGGCGTAGTTCTCGGGTGGATAACTGGCACGGCGATTGCCGTCTCCGCCCTCGCCGCTGAAGTTGACATACATTCCACCTTTTCCGAAGGCCGCCATGGTGTTTCGCGCTGTCCGGGCCCAGGTGACATGCTGCGGAAGGTTCGCCGGATCGGCCGTACGAACGGCGCAGTTGAGGAGGAATGGTGAGCTGCGGTCGGTGAATGCGGTGCTTCCAGAAGGAACGCGCGCAACCGCGCCGCCGAAGTGATGGATGTGCAGCTCGGCCAGGACCGGCAGGTCGGCTGACCTTTGGTGGAATTCAGCAAGGGTCTTGATGGCCTCGTCGGGCAGCCCGTCGAGGAATGCCGAGGTGTAGTAGTTCCCGGCGCCTGCTTCCCAGACCGGGTCGACAAGCTGCTGCAAATCGAGGTAGGGCACCGGGCCGAGCAGATCGGTGATGGGGCTGCCGAGTGAGCGCAATGGCTGAACGACACTCTCTCCGTCTGCCGGATCGCCGGCCCAGCACGCGACGACGATGGCGACCTTCCTGTTGTGCCAGGCCTCAGGGATGAACGGTGCTGGCGGCGCTGTACCGAGGCTTATGAACGTGGATAGCTCATCGGGCATGCTGTGCAGCTGGTCATGCCAGCCATTCATAACCTCGATCGCCTGGTCGCCGGGATAGAAGATGACACCGCCGAGCACGACAGGTCCGACCGGATGAAGGTCGAGTTCGAATCTGGTGACGACCCCGAAGTTGCCGCCGCCGCCTCGCAAGGCCCAGAACAGCTCCGGATTCTGCGACTCGGAGGCATGCACCACCGATCCGTCGGCGGTGACCACTTCAGCGGACAGAAGGTTGTCGCAGGTGAGCCCGTACTTGCGAACGAGGTGGCCGAAGCCGCCGCCCAGGGTCAAGCCGCCGATGCCGGTGCTGGACACCAGCCCGCCGGTTGTCGCCAGTCCGTGCTGCTGGGTGGCAGCGTCGAAGTCCTTCCACCTGGTGCCGCCGCCGGCCAACGCGCGCCGCGACTTCACATCGACCTCGACATCGTTCAGCTGCGAGAGGTCGAGAACGACTCCGTCGTCACAGGTGGAGAAGCCGGCAACGCTGTGAGCACCGCCGCGTACCGCGACCGGCCTTCCTTCACTTCGGGCGAAACGGACGGTTCGCGCCACATCATCGGTGGACGCCGCTCGTACGATCAAGGCGGGCCTTTTGTCGATCATGTGGTTCCACACGCGGCGGGCTGTCTCGTAGCTAGGGTCGCCCGGACCGACCACGGAGCCGGCCAAGCCGTATTCGAGCTCGCGAATCGTCGCCTCGCCGAGTACGCCGGTCGTGATGTTGGTCGTGCGGACTGAAGTCATGCAGGAAGACTAGGAAGACCGTCTTTGCAAATCCTTTGCATGGACGAGTTGCCCACCGCTGGCCATGGTGAAGGAGTCGGGATGCCGGCGACGATTTGCGCAGCCCAGCCTCAGCTCCGTTGCCGCACGTCCATCTGAACAGCCGGCGGTTGGCCTATCTGGTCGGTCGACCAGCTCTTCATGATGTTTCTCTCGGAACTCTCCAGGACTGCCCGCGCATCTTTGAGGTCGCGCGTGTCGAGGCCTTCGGTGAACCAACCGTAGGCTCCCGCGAGCGCCTCGCGAGCGTCGGCGCTTCTGCCGTGCGCCAGCCACAGCTGAGCGAGGCAGGTCGTGGCTCGGAGCTCAAAGACCTTGGCCTGCTGCTTCTGCGCAATCTGTATTGCTCGCCGGTAGGCAGCCTCAGCCTGATCCGTGTCGTTGCTTTCTGCCAACAAAGTGCCCTTGAGCCGGTGTAGCTCAGCATCTGACCAATACGGATCGTTCTGTGTGCTGGCCAGTGCCTCGGTCAAGAGCTCGAGGGCGGGCTTGACTTGGCCAATCCTTGCGCGCTGTTCCGCAATAAGCGATGAGATGAAAGGCTGAAGGAAACCAGCGCCGGTTGCGTGCAGCCGCCCAGCACCGCGCTGGATTTCTGCGATGCCTTGCTCCGGTTCACCGCTCTCTGCCAGCGCCCAACCCCGTAGCATCGTTGCCCATGACGACCATAATTCAAAGTGATGCTCGTCGCTCAGCGCAATGACGGCGTCGGCCGACTGACGCTGCAAATCGACGTTACGCATCCCGCCGTGCAGCATCGCATCCCAGGTCAGCGCGTACGCCAGGCTGAATGGATGCGCCAATTCTTGGGCACGGGCCAGACCTTTGCGTTGCGCTGCCTTCGCTTGTTCGGGATAACCTAGGCACCATAGGTCAAATGCCAAACGGCACTGGCAGACCACGCTGGGATCTTGTGAGTACCGTGCGATGTGCGTTGCTGAATGTGCCGGTTGGTAGTGCGCTAGAGATTGTTCCAAATGTATGCGTGATCGCGTTAAGGAGCCTACCCACGATAGCGTGACCCCGAGTACGTAGTGGCCCTCGACGAGCAAAATCGGATCGCCTTGCTGATCCGCCAATTGGAGTAGCTGGTCGCCAAATTCAAGTCCTTGCTGGAGCTTGCGGGTGTTGAGAGCAGCGATTGCCGCCGCCCGCAAGAGCAGGGGGTCGGGCGGTTTGCCTAACTGTCGATTCAACGCCTGCGCTTGGGACAAGGTGTCCAGCACCTCATGTGCACCGTAGCCGCGGGTTGCCACCAACGCGAGACTCAACGACCGCAGCAATTCCAACTGCAGTTCGTCGCGCCGAACTTTGTTCGAGACATGGTGCAGCAGCGCTAAGCCGTGTGTGAGGAGTCCGATGGCTTCTTCGTGGGCGTACATGCCCTGTGCAACGTCGGCAGCGCGCTGATAGTACGGAATCGCACGCACGCCCTCGCCTGCCTGGTCGTACTGGGCCGCCAACTGGGCGCTTACCGGATCAAGATTGGTCGCGTACAGAACTTCCAGCGCCCGTGCGACACGTAAGTGCCAATAGCGCTGCTTCATGGGACTGAGTTCGGTGTAGGCGACATCGCGAATCTTGTCGTGGGAAAAGTCAAAGCTGGTCGCGCCTGTGCGAAACAGCTCACCCGTCGACTTATCGTTAAAGGATGCAGGCTGTTGAACGGCTCGTACGATGCGGCGCTGCCACAACTCATCCAAACTTTGCGTGAGATTGTCGTCGTCGGCGCGACTGGCCTCGCGCAAGATTTCGACGGTGAAGTCTCGACCCACGCTGGCCGCAAGGCCAACCAACTCGTGTGCATCTAGCGATAATTGGGCCAGGCGGCTGGCGATGACTGCGTGCATGCGAGGTGGCAGGTCAGCCGTAGCGAGTCGAGCCAGGGAGATGTGACCTTCTCCGTTCCCTGGTTCCTGCTGTCCCGTGCCCAGCCCAGCACTCGCCATCTCCACCACGAACAGCGGGTTTCCCTCGGTTTCGCGATACAGCCGCAATGCCGACTGGTCGTCAAGCTCGCGTTTGGCTACCTGTACGGCAAGCTGCGCCGTCTGGGCGGCATCCAATGGATCAAGCGCGAGCTCGATCACGCTGCCGTCGCTGCGCAGCTGCACAAGCCATTCAGCGACCGGGCGGCCGGGCACAAACTCCTCCATGCGCGCCGTGCCGATGACGAGTACACGTTTCTTCGGGTCGAAGCGCAGCAGGAAATGGAGCCACTGCAATGTGTCGCGATCACACCACTGCACATCGTCAATCAGCAACAGCAATGGCTGCGATACTGAGAGCACAGCTCGGGCAAGCGCCTCGAAGAAGCGTTGACGCTGACCGAATTCCGTCATTGGCTCGGGTCGCGGCAGGTTGGGCCGTTCCTCCAAAAGCTCAGGTAGCAGGCGTGTGATCTCGCTAAGCCATACGTCGGCGAGCCGACCCAATGATTGCCGAATGTCGTCGCTGCGCAGCCATTCGCTCACCGGGGCGAGCGCAAGGCGGCCTTCGGCGCCATAGGTACGCGTCCGGGCAGTGGCAATGCCTTGCCGGTCTGCCCACGTCAGAAGCTCCTCAGCTAAGTGCGACTTGCCAATGCCGGCTTCACCGCTGATCAAGATCAAATGTGATTCACCTGCCTTTGCGCGCTGCCAGGACGAGCACAGTCGCTCCCATTCCCGCTGTCGCCCCACGAGTGTTTGCGGCCTTGGGCACTGCTGAGTGTCCAGTGACTGAGCGTCAAGTATGGGTTTGCCGCTGCTCAGCAGCCGGCGGTAAAGGGCCTTAGTTTGGGGTTCTGGTTCGGCCGCATAGGCGTCGTCGAGAGCGTCGCGTAACCGCTCGTAAATCTCAATCGCATCCCAGCGTCGACCGAGGCCTGCAACGACGTCGATCAAGACCCGGTGGAGCTGTTCGTCGAGGGGCCGGCTGGACGCGAGCGGTTCCAGCAGTGCCAAGGCGGCATCTCGTTCGCCCAATTCGAACAACTTCGACCCCAGGAGAGTCGCCACAGCGGCATGGGTTTCGGTGAGGCGATCCCGATGATCTTCCGCCCAATCGGCGTAGGAATCTTCAGGTAGCAGTGGGCCGGTCCATCGATCGAGCGCTGCTCGCAACTCGGAGATGTCACCGGTGCTGCGGGCGTTGGCGGCGGCTTGCTCGAACACATCGACATCCACAATGAGACCGCCCGCAGGGCGCAGCCGTAGCACGTCGTCGGCCAGTGTGATGGATTCTGCGCCCATCATGTGCCGGATGGTGTGCATAAGCTGATGGAGATTGTTGGCTGTCGCTTGCGGGTCAGCGTCCGGCCACAAGCTGTCAACCACGATGTCGCGGTGCAAACGATGTCCGGGGGCGAGGGCGAGTAGCTTCACCAATGTCTTGGCTTTGCGCAGCCGCCAGCGATCCGCAATCGGCTGTCCGGCGACGGTGACAGAAAAGCCACCTAGCAGGACGATGCAAGTCTCCGCTGCGGAGGCGGTCTCGCCCACCGCTGTATCGTCTCGCGCCACGACAGCAGACGAAAGGCGTTTTGCGGTCGCGACGCTGAGTTTCTGCTCTGACCGCACCTCTTGGGATTCCGATTGTTGACGGGTGCCAGCGGCCGGTCTAGAGCAATCCGGCGAGCATGCCTCCGGCTCGGGCAGCGTCGTCGTCTTGGATCTATGGGAGGTCAGGCCGCTGGAACAAACGTCAGGCTAGGCGTAACTTGCGAGATCCACTGCGCCGCCCCAAGGAATCACCAGCCGCCGCTGCTTCCCACCGCACCTGCTGCTCCCGCGCCGGGTGCAGCACGTCCTTTTTCTCGATAAGCGTTACAGCGCATGCACACTTCGTAGTGCTCATGGGTTTCGGGGTTCTCCCGATCGTCCCAATCGTGCAGGCGAAGACGGCACTTCCATGGTTTGGCCACGCTCACATTGTGCTCCCAGCTCAGGCGCTCCGGGAACGATGCGGCGGTTCGCTCCCCGCCCCCGCGGCCCAAACATCAGGGGCGATCAAAGACCGGACGTAGTCGGTAGTCAGTTCTCGTTCGCGGTCACGCGCGTCGGGCCTATGCAACCAGCCATGGATACGTTCAACCTCGGCGCTGTTACAGGGTGACCGACTGGCCCTGCCGGAGGAGATGGACACGGGTGGTTGGTGCCAGGCGAGCGACATGCTCAGCGAAGGCAGTGGGCGGCAGATCGATCAGATCGCGGCGCTGTGGAAGGCCGATGGGCCACCAGGTTCCCCAGTGAACAGGGACGACATGATGGGGCTGGGTGCGGCCGACGGCTTCCGCCGCTTGCTCGGCGTCGAGATGACCCTGTTCGTGGCCCGGAATGATGCTTGGTCCCCAGCCTCCGACTGGCACCAGTCCTACGTCGACATCCGCCACCTGCTCCAACCGAAGCTGCGGACCTGTGTCCCCCGGATACCACCATCGGCGTGATCCCTCGACAAGAAAGCCGAGCGCGGGTCCGCGATGACGGCTTCCAGCGTGTCGCCGACCGTCGTGGTCGGCGGCCAGAATGCGTATCTTCAGCTCGCCGAACGTCAGGACGTCACCCGGCTCCACCTCCCGGAGCCTCGTCCCGCGGGCGGTGACTGGCTTGAGCAGGCGGCGCGAGCCTGCTGGTGCGATAAGAACCGCTGAGGCTGGGATCAGGCGAAGCGAGGGAAGGTGGGTGTGGTCGGGGTGTAGGTGCGAGATCAGGACGATGTCCGCCTCGGCAGCATGCGCGGGTGGAACCGGACCCCGGACCCGACGAAGATGGCCGACGCGAGCGGTCAGGACTGGGTCGAACAGGACAGTAAGGCCGCCATCCACGCAGCTCATGGTGCTGTGCCCCCACCATGTCAGTGTGCCCGTCGATGTTCGCACGCCAGGCCTTCCCTGAGTAGTGTCATTCTCCAGAGCCTCTGCAGCACTGGGGTCCGCCGGTGCATGATCAGATCCAAGTCTCACCCGCGCTGGCCCTGTGCGAATGGGTGATTCATGCCTGGCCTTCTTGACGGACAGGAAGTTGGGGGGCGCGTGTGGCTGGAGTGTCGGGACCTGCGGGAGTCGAGCATCGGACCGGTTTGCGTGTCGGTGACTTCGCTCGGTTGGTTGTGGTGTGGCTATCGTCCTCGGTCGCGCTGGCCGTGGCAGACGCGCTGCTACCAGATCTGTCGGCGGAGGGGGCGTGGGCGTATCTGGTGGCCACTGCCGTTGCGGGCGTGTTGGGACTGGTGTTCCGGCCAGCGCTTGCCCTGGTCGCCGCCCGCATCGGTTGGCTCGCCGTCGTCCTGGCCGGACTCCTCGGTCAGGCGGTCCTGGTTTACGCTGCGATTTCGATCGCGCCAGGGATCACCGCCTCCTTCTGGTCGGCCTTCTGGGCGTCGTGGATTGTCGCTGGGATCGGCACCGCCGCAGGCTGGCTGGGAAGCGCTGGCACTGATGACACATTCACATCCTCACTCCTGCGGCGCCGGGTGCCCCGCCAACCTGTGGCCGACCCCGAGGTCGACGGCATCGTGTTCGTCCAGCTGGACGGCGTCCCGTTCCCGGTCCTGAGATGGGCTATCCAGGCGGGCGCCGTCCCGACCCTGCGGCGCTGGGTCACGTCGGGGGATTATGTGCTTCGGGAGTGGACGCCACAGCTGCCGTGTACTACGCCGGCCAGCCAGCTGGGGATCCTGCACGGCACGGTGGCTGGGATTCCGGCCTTCCGATGGTATGACCGTGAACTTGGACGGGTCTTGATCGCAAACCGGCACCCCGACGCGGCGGTCATCGAGCAGCGGGCGAGCACGGGCGACGGGTTGCTTGCCGATGATGGACTGGCCCTGGGAAACCTCTTCACCGGCGACGCGCCCCGATCCATGCTGACCATGAGCAGCCTCGGCGCAGCCCGGGGCTCAGCGGCCGCGCGGCACACGTTTGCCTGGTTCCTCACCAACCCGAACGGCTTCACCCGGGGGATGGTGCGGACAGTCGCGGAGGTGATGAAGGAACGGTGGCAGGCTGCCCGGCAAAACCGCCGCAACATCCTTCCGCGCGTCCACCGCGGTTGGACCTTCGCCGTCCTTCGCGCCGCCACCAATGTGCTGCAACGCGATATGAACACCGCCGTGATTGCGGAGGAGATGCGCAAAGGGACCAAGAGCATCTACGCCGACTATGTCGACTACGACGAGATCGCCCACCATGCCGGCATCTTCCGCCCCGAGTCCCTAGCGTCCCTCGACGGGCTGGATCGCGTTCTCGGAATACTCGAGCGGCTGGCGGCCCACGGCGCCCGGCGCTACCACATCGTGGTTCTGTCTGACCACGGGCAGTCCCAGGGCCAGACGTTCCGCGACCGCTTCGGCGCGGACGTGGGCCAGGTGTGCACCGAGCTCATGAACGTGGAAGTGGACTCCGTCGATGCTCCGGTCGAAGGCTGGGGCCGAGTGGACTCCCTCGCCGGAGACCTCGCCGGCAGCGGCGCTACCGGCAGAGCCGCCAGCCGGGCCTCTGCGGCGAGCAGGCGACACGTCGACGAAGGCGCCGAAACCGGAACCACCGCTGACGTGTCGGTGCTGGGCTCTGGAAACCTCGGCCTGCTGTATGTGCACTCCGACGTCCGGCTGACTCTTGATGATCTTCAGGAACGCTGGCCCAACCTGGTCGCGGGCCTCTGCGCACACGACGGCATCGGATTCGTCGCCGGCGTGGACTCCGCAGGTGTGCCGTGGGCTCTCGGCGCCGACGGGCGGATCCGGCTGGACACGGGCGAAGTGGCCGGACAAGACCCACTCCAGCCGTACGGCGACCACGCTGCGCGGGTGCTCCGCCGTGCAGTCATGATGCCCGAGGCCCCGGACTTGTATCTCAACAGTCGCGTCGAAGAGGTCACGCTGGACATCGCGGCATTCGAGCCTCTCGTGGGTGCCCACGGGGGTCTGGGCGGCTGGCAGGACCGGGCTGTCTTGTTAACTCCGCGAGCGCTCGCGAATGTCCTGCCTGACGAGCGCATTGAAGGCGCCGACCGGCTCCATGCCGTGCTGGTAGCGATGCTGCGTGCGGTCGGACAGCGCAAGACGCTGCCAGAGCCTAGGTCCTCCGTCCGGCAGACTGGTGGCAGTGAGGCGGCCCCTACTCCGGTTGCGCGAGAACAAGAGCGTGATCAACTTTCCGCCCTCCCATCAGAACAGTCGGACAACACCGAGTAGGACCCGACACACCTGCGCGAACCTCAGGCTGTCGTAATCTGCTTAGACGTAGGTGAACTGCATCGAGGAAGGCAATGGATACCGTTCTCGTGACTGGTGGCACGGGCCACCTGGGCAGAGATCTCGTCGCTCGGCTCAAGGGCTCCTATCGGGTGCGGGTGCTTGCTCGATCGCCCGGATCGGATCCCGGCGTCGGGTGGGTTCCCGGCGACCTTGCCACCGGCGAGGGCATCGCCGACGCCCTGGCCGGGAGCCAGACAGTTATCCACGCCGCGACGCTTTCCCCTGCTGCGCGTCGTGGCTACTTCGTACCCAAAGACCTGTGGTCCAGCCCTGCCGACGTCGATCGGGACGGCACGGCGCGGCTGCTGGAAGGGGCCGCCGCGGCCGGTGTCGGCCACCTTGTCTACGTGTCGATCGTCGGTATCGACAGACCGCGAGTTCCGTACCTGCGGCGGAAGCTGGAGGCCGAGAACCTGGTCCGTTCAGGCCCGGTCGCTTGGTCGATCGCCCGCGCGACCCAGTTCCATTGGCTGATGGACCGCCTGCTCGGCAGGATGGCTCGGCTCCCGGTCGTACCGCTGCCGTCCAACCTGCCGATGGAGCCCGTCGACACGACGGATTTCGCCGATTACCTCGCGCAATGCGTCCGCAATGGGCCGGGCGGCCGGCTCGCCGACTTCGGCGGCCCAGAGGTTCTGCCATTGGCCGAAGCTTTCGACCAATGGCGACAGATCCGGGCCCGCCGCGTACGTACGCTGCCGGTCCCGCTGCCGCGGCCGCTCAGGGACGGTGCTGCCGCGATGTCGCTCACCGGGCCCGGAAGCAGGCGGGGCATTGTCATGTGGTCCGACTGGCTGCGCAGCCACGACCCGGAATGATCATTACCGGATGCGCTCAGTCCTGGCGCGTGCGGCTCCCGACGCGGATGCGGTTGCCATCTGGATCTGTCACCACGAACTCCCGCAGTCCAGACGGGTGATCTTCAACCGGTCCAAGGCCCGTGACCCTGCGCCCCTTGAGTTCCTTCCAGAGCATTCCGGCGTCGGCAACGTGCAGAAACGCTTGGCCCGGCGCCGGAGCTAGGTGCCCGCTGCTGAAGTGCAGCTCGACTGGCCCGGCGCGCATCACGAGGTACGTGTCGTGCCGTTCACTCACCCTCAGCCCAAGCGGCCCGTAATAGCTGGCAGTGCGGTCGAGGTCGGTGCTGTAGAGGACGGGGATCGCCATGGTGGCCGATTCCGCGCTTCCGGTGATGCGATCCCGGACCCACCGTGCAGCGAGTCGTGGGTCGAGGCGCACGACCGGAACGTGACTCGATTGGCGGGCGGCCCACAACGCACAAGCGGTGCAGATAAACACCCCCGGCGTGGATCCTAGCTCCGTGAGGCGGCTGACAGGTAGCGCCAGACCGCAGCAGCCGCAGTGCGCGGCAGCTATGGACTGTTCGACATTCGGTGCCGTCGTGGTCATCACCTGCTCCCTTCGACGACCACCCCCAGCGTAGGTCGAGCCCTCGGGATTCAAACAATGCCGTGGCGTTCGGAGCTGCGTCGTAGAGCCGGAAAGCGCAGCCGCTGAATCCTGTCCTGTTCTTGCCCATCATCGCGCCGGGAAATTTGCCTCACGTCCTGCAAGGGGAGGCGGCCGGCCACTTTCGACTCAAAGGGAGACTATGGACCATGACAGAGATCGCGGTGCGGGTGCTAGACGAGTCTGAGTGGGCGCTGTACCGCGACGTGCGCTTGCGGGCCTTGGCAGAGTCTCCCGATTCCTTCAGCGCGACCTTGACCGATGAAGCTGACCGTGACGAGCAGTTCTGGCGTGACCGGGTGACCCGGACATATTGGTTGCTGGCCGAACGAGGTCCAGTACCACAGGGGATCGTCAGCCTCGGGCCGTACGAGGAGGAGCCCTCAGCGGCCGAGGTCTTTGGTTTGTACGTCGTCCCCGATGCACGGGGTACGGGCGTCGCCTGGCGACTCCTCGAGGCTGCGGCGGCTCTGGCAATTCAGCAGGCGTACCTGCAGCTTTACTACTGGGTAGGGACCGACAACCCGCGAGCGATCGGCTTCGCCAAGAACTTCGGGTTTCGCACCACCAGCTACCGCCGCCCATCACGCACCTCCGACCTGCAGCGAGGCGAGGACGAGATTGCGATGATGCTGTCGCTGGAGCCCGACGCTTGGTCAGCGCCGAACCCGACCAGGAGGCGGGCAAGGACCGGCGAAGGCCCCCTCAGCTGAGGTTCACGCCGCCGCCACAACAAGGAGAGCAATGTCCGACAGCCCTAGCTGGTCGATGGGATCGGGCCGCCAGCTCGGCGCCGGCCAACGGACGCAGGTATGGGTCGCCGGCGTCGACGACGGCTCCGCACAGCTGGTGTACACCAGCAATTCGGTTTTGCTGGAGGCGCCCAACTGGACTCCTGATGGCCAGGGGCTGCTGCTGAACGGGAACGGGCTGCTCTGGCGGCTTGACCTCCACCCGACGGTGGAATTGAGGCAGGTTCCCCTTGAGGGGGTGCCGCCGATCAACAACGACCACGTCCTCGACGCTGCGCGGAGTCTGATCTATCTGTCGGCCAACGACGGTCACATCTACAGAGCCCCGATCGAGGGCGGAACCACGACGCGGATCACCCACGACTCGAGCCGTTTCCACTACCTGCACGGAGTCAGTCCCGACGGCCGGACTCTGGCATTCGTTGACCTACCGGCAGGTGACTTCTCCGCAGCGGGACGGCTGGGCCTTATCTCGTCCTTCGGCGGGTCCACCCGCTATCTGGAGGCTGGCAGCCGACACCTGGACGGCCCCGAGTACTCCCCGGACGGCGACTGGCTGTACCTCAACACCGAGGAGTTCGGACGCCGACCAGGACACGCTCAACTCGCTCGGATTCCCGCGGAGGGCGGGCGCCTTGAGCAGCTCGTCAGCTCCGACACCGTCGACTGGTTTCCGCACCTGTCACCCGACGGCCAGCACGCCACCTACATCAGTTTTCCCGCCGGCACGCTCGGGCATCCGGCTGACTTGGACGTGGAGGTGCGGCTGGTCCGCACCTCCAACTGGCGCGATGCTGTCGCGACGTTCCCACTGTTCGGTGGGCAGGGCACCATCAACGTCAACAGCTGGTCTCCCGACTATCGCCGGTTCGCGTTCGTTGCCTATCCAATTGGCGAGGACGTGCCCCACCGCATCGATTCCGTATAGCCGTCCGCTGGTCATCTCGACGAAGGGATGTCTAACGGGGCTCCTCGGCGTAGCGCCTCTATCGCGCCGAGCGTCAGCGCGAGGTCAGGCGCATCGCGGCCTGGAGCGCTGGTAGCTCATTGTGCGCGACCGCGACGATCCGGAGTTGGCCATCGATGCGTGTCAGGGTGTAGACCGCGGTGAAGTCGTAGACCGAGTCACCGTTCTGGCGCTGCAACGCCCAGTGCGCCCGCACTATGGCGACCGGCATCATCGGCTCCTCGATGCTGAGGGCCAAGGGGACCGCCTCCACCACGCCCAGACTCTGATAGGTGTCGAGCAGTCTCTGGAGGACACCCGGCCACGTCTCGCCGTCGGCGACCGACACCGATGCCTCGGCGCCGGTGGCGCTGAGGACAAGTAGCGGAAAGCTGAAGCAGTCCATAAGCGCTGTGACGTCGCCGCGCGTAAATGCGCTGCGGTACTTCTCCATCAGCTCTTGCGGTGTGCTCACACCAACCAGTGTGCGGGTCGGGGTATGCGTCTGCGGCACAGGCGTGGCCGTCCCGACTGAGGAGGCCTAGCGGGACATCTTGGAGCGGAACCACTGGTGTCGCCATGATGGAGTTGTGCTTGATGTCTCGCTTCCTTCTGCCCCGGGGCCGGAGCTGACCCGATCTTTCGCGGCGTGCATCGCATCGGCGGTCGAGGTGCCCCTTGCGAACTTTCCGCTGCATCCACTGGAGCTTTCCTCGGCGATAGGGACGTGGCGGAGCTGGTTGGCGGGGCGTGGTTTGGGCTTGGTGTCCCTGGCCAGCCCTGACAAGTTCAACTGGCCGGGGTACTGGATCGCTGTTCTTGGAGAACAAGATCGTCATTGGTACAACGGCCTGGAGGGTCAAGCCGCGGTGCTGATGTTCGGCACACCGTCAGGGGTGGTGCTTAGTCCTCAGGCTGCCGGCCTGCTGGGTCGCGCCGCCGCCAACCTACCCGTGCAGCAGGGCTATGTGCTGGCCAACTTCGACCCCACCCTCCCCGCAAGGGTCGGTCTGCCACGACTGAACGGGCGCGTCGAGGCGTTGGCGCTGGCTGAAGTAGCCACCGGGCCAATGCACCTGGTCGAGACGGCAGAGGCCGTCGCCGGCGGCGGGATTGCGGGTGACCGCTACGCCGCCAAGGCGGGAACCTTCACTCCGACGGACGGAACCGGAATGGGCTACGACCTCACACTCATCCAGGCAGAGGTCCTTGACGACCTGCTGCTCGATCAGGATCGCCGCCTGGGCTACGCGGAGGCGCGGCGCAACGTCGTCACTCGTGGCATCGACCTCAACGCGTTGGTGGGGCGCCGCTTCCGTGTTGGCGATGTGGAATGCCTTGGGCAGCGGCTGTGCGAACCCTGTTCGCACCTGGAACGGCTCACCACCAAGGGGGTCCTCCGCGGCCTGATCCACCGTGGCGGTCTGCGCGCCGACGTACTCACCGGCGGTTCCATCCGCGTTGGATCCACAATCGAGACGCTCGACTGACTCGTTCCCCTCATCAGGACCGAGCCCTATGCATACTCTCCGAAAGGCGACCCTCTTCGGGGCACTCGTGTGAGGATCTACAGCGGAGGATCGTGAACCGATGGAGTACTGCCTGCTCGGCCCGACTGGTGTGAAGGTGTCGAAGATCTGCCTGGGCACTGCGACGTTCGGCATCGCGCCGGACGCGGAAGGAGCCGGGCGTGTGGTCGGTGCGGCGCTCGATGCCGGCATCAACTTCTTCGACACCGCCAACGTCTATGGGGCGACGCCGACCTTCGACCGGCCCGGCGCGCCGCCAGCCACTGAACGCGAACCCGCCGAACAGATCCTCGGCCGCGGCCTCGCCGGCCGGCGCGATGACGTGGTGATCGCGACCAAGTCCGGTGAACGTCGGTTCGACCCGGCAGCCGGGCTGTCGCGCCGCTACATCATCCAGCAGGTCGAACACAGCTTGCGCCGCCTCGGCACCGACTACCTCGACGTCTACTACGCACACTTCCCGGACCCCGACACACCGCTGGAGCAGACCCTGGCGGTCTACGACGATCTGGTGCGACAAGGAAAGCTGCGCTATGTGGCCCTGTCCAACTACCCGGCCTGGCAGGTCACCCAGGCGCTGTGGATCGCCGACGACCGCCACCTGGCCGCTGCGCCGGTCTGCGCGCAGGTCAAGTACAACCTCATCGACCGCGCCGCCGAAGACGAGCTGGCCCCAGCCTGTCAGCAGTTCGGGCTGTCCATCGTGCCGTTCGGCCCGCTGCACGGCGGGTTGCTGGCCGGCATGCAGGTCGAGGAGCGGGAGTTCTCCGGTGACAAGAGATTCGGTGGGTCCGGGTTCACCGGCCCCGAGCTGGAGATCGGCCGTGCTGTCGAGCGACTGAGCCGGGAGTGGGGCTTGCAGCCGTACCAGGTGTCGCTAGCCTGGCTGCTATCCCGCCCGGCGGTCGCCTCGGTGATCGTCGGCGCCGAAACTGACGATGAGGTTACCGCCAACGCCACCGCGGCCGACGTCAGCTTGGACCAGGCCCAGCTCGACGCCCTGACGGCACTGCCAGCCGGCAAGGACAGCTGAACCAGACAGCACCATGCCCAACATGGCATAGAAGGTGGTCCGCAAGCGGACCGGCTAGCGGCACAGCGAGCGGAACTGCCGCATTGTCGAAAGGTCGCCGCGCCCACTGGCGGGTCGTCCAGGTGGGAGAGTAGCGAGGTGTTTCAGCCGGACGATATTCGCTACGGCGTGTTCCTGATGCCAGATGCGAAGACCAGCGCTGCAGTGGCCAGCATCACGGGCTTCGTGGGTGCCCAGTTCGGCTTGGTGTCGGCCAAGCGGTTTCCACCACACGTGACCCTTGCCGGGAGCTTGCCGATCGCCGTAGGCGAGGAGGATTTGCTGGAGGTGGTCAATGGCGTGGCTGGGCGGCACGTCCCATTCGAGATCTGGAACAGCGGTATCCGTCGTCTTGGTGATGCCGCGGTTGTCTTCGACGTTCATCGTGTTGCCTCGGGAGAGCCGAACGCACCGTTGATCGATCTCGCCGCCGATGTGGCCAACGCGGTGCAGCCGTTGTTGCGCCCAGTCGAGAGCTTGGCGGCCGACATTCGAGGGCCGGAGAGCTGGCGGGGGCACTTATCGCTTGCTAGCCACGAACTCCTCGACCGCGCCGACTTGCGGGACGAGGTGGAGGCCTTCATCCACCAGCTGGACATCGCGCACCCGAGCTCCTTCCCTGCGCAGCTGGTCGCCGTCTTTCGGTTACACCATCAGAGTTGGAGCGGCCCGTGGTGGACCTCCTTCCGATGGCAACACCTCCGCTCGTTCCGGATCGGCGGCTCGGCAGGCCGTTAGGCCCTGGGGAATGTGGTGTGCAGTCGGCAGCTCACACCGGCAACACGGGTGTTGATGGTTTGGCAGCGATTCCGGATCTGGTCCAGCATCTCGGCGTCGCCGGTGGGAAGCGTGATCTCCAGCCGGGTGCCGCCGGGCACGTTCGGCAGGTCCAAGACGGCGTCGACAAGCTCCGACCGGGCGCCCGGCGGGATATGCCCTGCCTCGACCCGCAGTTGCGCATCGAT
>DATFOP010000050.1:0-2055 GCA_035265505.1 Propionibacteriaceae bacterium
TGGGCAACGCCCTGTTCATCGCGACCAGCCTCGCCGTCATCGTGGCCTGGGCCAGCGGCGGCTTCGGCGGGGCGATCATCCTGTACGAGACCGCCCTCGGCCTCGGCATCGCGGTCTGGCCAGTGCTCGGCGGCGGGCTCGGCAGCATCAGCTGGCGCTGGCCGTTCTTCGGCGTCGCCGTGCTGATGTTCATCGCCCTCGTCGCGGCCATCGCGTTCGTCCCCGCCCTGCCGAAGCCAGAGCACAAGACATCGTTAGCCGCGCCGCTCAAGGCATTGCGGCACCGCGGCCTGCTGACCATCGGCATCATGGCGCTGCTCTACAACTGGGCATTCTTCACGATGAACCGTCCCGGGTTTGATGCACTCCTCGGTTATGTGAGTGCGACCGGTTGGTCGTCACGGGTTTGTGCATAGTAGTCGGCCTCGGCTTCGGCGGGTGGGCGTCGGTCGAGGCGGTGCATGAGCCGGCTGGTGTTGTACCAGTGGACCCAGTCGGCGGTGATGGCCTCGACGTTGCTGAGGCCGGTGAGGGGTCCGCGGCGAAACGGTGAGTCGTCGCGGATGCATTCGGTCTTGTACAGGCCGATGGTGGTCTCGGCCAGGGCGTTGTCGTAGGCGTCGCCGACGGTCCCGATCGACGGGCTGAGACCGTGGAGTTGCAGGGTCTCGGTGAAGTGCACAGAGGTATATTGAGATCCGGCGTCGGAGTGGTGAATCGTCTTGTTTTGCAGGGGATTCCCTTGCCTGGCGCGGAATGCCGCGGCTTGGGCGATGGCGCGTTCGACGAACGTGGTGTGCTTGGACGTCGAGCACTCCCAGCCGACGATCAGCCCGGCGAAGGCGTCGATCACGAACGCGGTATAGGCGAACGTGCCGGTGACCAGGCGCACGTAGGTGAAGTCCGCGACCAGCAGCCGGTTCGGCGCCTCGACGGCAAACTGCCGGTTGACCAGGTCCGGGGCCCTCGTCGCGGCCGGGTCCGGGGTCGTGGTGCGGACCTTCTTGGCCCTGGTCGCGCCACGCCAGCCGTGCCGGCGCATCAGCCGCTCGACGGTGCAGCGGGCGACCTGGATGCCTGCGCGGTTGAGGTGGGCCCACATCTTCAACGACCCGTACAGCGACTCCGGCTTACGTCGGCCGTGCTCGTCGGGTTCGTAGTACCCGGCCAGCACCTCGGTCACCGTGGTGTCCCACAGGGCCCGTTTCGACGGCGCCCGGCGGGCCCAGGCGTAGTAGGTTCTCGGGGCGATCTGGCAGCCGTGCCCGGTGAGCGCGGTACAGATCGGAGCGACCCCGAACCGAGCCTTGTGCTCGGCGATGAACGCGCAGATCACCGCGGTCGCGGGTCGCTCTCCCGCGCGAAGAAACTCGTCGCGGCCTTCAGGATCTCGACCGTGCGTTCCAGCTCGGCGTTCTTGCGCTTGAGCTCACGGATCTCACGCGCCGACTCCGACGTCACCCCATCGGCCTGTCCGGTGTCGATCTGGGCTTGGCGGACCCAGCGGCGCAGCGTCTCGGCCGTCATCCCCAACCGGGTAGACACGGCCTTGATCGCCGCCCACTCAGAGTCGTAGTCGTCCACGTGCTCGGTGACCAGACGAACCGCCTTGGCCCGGGTCTGCTCGTCGTACTTGCTCGGCATGAATGCCACCTTCCCAACGAAGGAGGTGTGCATCAAACCCGGGGTAGTTCAGCTGGAGGAACACCAGCCTGGGTGGGTCGCCTTCACGAGCAAGAGGGCGGGCGAGGCAGCAGCCCGAGCACTCGGCCACCGGCCACCCCTACTCGGTGCCGCCGCGTGGTCGATAGCGGGCTGCAAGGTGTTCGTCCTCCCCAGTCCGAGTGGCGCTGCCCGCCGCGCCTCATACGACGGGCGACCCACGCGCGCGTCGTGGTGGCAGGACCTCGCAGACCTCGCAGGCGCATCATGACCAGCCCAGCGCCCGAAGTCCTCAGCCGGAAGGTCCAAGTCACCTTCACCGCATCCCCTGCGACCGATCGGCACGTCACTATTCAGACCTTCTTCCGCCACGGCTCTCCTGTCTACGTCGTG
>DATFOP010000051.1:0-3315 GCA_035265505.1 Propionibacteriaceae bacterium
ACACCCAGGTGTCAGTCGCAACGACGTCAGAGCCGGATACGGCTTCAACCGCCGAGCTGGTCAGGGTGACGCTGCCACCCGAGCCGGCCGCTGCTTTCTCGGCACGCGTCCACACGGCCGGATCGGGCCGGAACCCGGCCGGGGCGCCGATTCGGATGTGCAGTCCGGCTCGCGCGCCGCCCACGGCGTACGAATGGGCCATGTTGTTGGCGCCGTCTCCGACGTAGGCGAGGGTCAGTCCAGCCAGTGCGGCCTTGTGCTGCCGAATCGTCTGCAGGTCGGCCAGGAGCTGGCAGGGGTGAAACGTGTCGGTCAGCGCGTTGATGACCGGAACTCCGGCGTGTGCGGCCATCTCCTCGAGTTGATCTTGACCGAACGTGCGCCACACGATCGCCGCGCACTGCCGGCTCAGCACCCGTGCGGTGTCGGCGATGGATTCCCGGACACCAACGCCGGCCAGCCGTCTGTCGACGATCATCGGGTAACCACCGAGTTCGGCGATGCCAGCGGCGAAGGAGGCCTGGGTGCGCAGGGTCGGTTTGTCGAACAAGACCGCCACGCTTCGCGGCCCGGCAAAAACCGGGTGCCCGAACGGATCGTCCCTTAGCTCGTCGGCGAGGTCGAGGATGTGGATCTGCTCGGCCTGTGAAAGGTCGTCGTCGGCGAGGAAATGACGCATGACTACGCCGCCTCTTCCGTGCGATCGATCAAGCCCGGCAGGGCAGCAACGAAGGTGTCGAGCTGGGCTGTCGTGATCACCAGCGGTGGGACGATGCGGAGCACGTCCGGGCGGGGGGCGTTGACGATGAAACCGGCGTCAAGAGCGGCGTCGGCTACGGCGGCCGCCACCGGCTCGGCGAACGTGATGCCGCGAAGGAGCCCACGGCCCCGGACTCCGGTGATCAGCGGATGCCCCAGCTGGTCGATGGTGGTTTCCAAGTGCTCCCCCATCGCGGTGACGTGGCTCAGCAGATCATCTCGTTCGATGACCGCGATCACCGCGAGACCGGCGATAGCCGCGACGGGATTGCCGCCGAACGTACTGCCGTGACTGCCGGGACCCAGCAGTCGGGCGGCCGGCCCAGTGGCCAGGCAGGCGCCGATTGGAAATCCGTTGCCGAGCCCCTTCGCCAGCGTGATGATGTCGGCGCGAATGCCCTCCTCGACGTGCACGAGCCAGCTGCCGGTTCGGCCCATCCCGGTCTGAACCTCGTCCATCCACAGCAGGGCGCCATGCTGATCGCAGATCTGCCGAGCCGTACGGAGGTATCCCGGTGGAGGCATCACGATGCCGTTCTCGCCCTGGATCGGTTCCAGCACCACGGCCGCCACGTCCTCGCTGGTCGCCGCGGCCAGAGCGTCCGCATCCCCGTACGGTACGAAGATCACCTCCCCAGGCAAGGGAACGAACGGCTCACGGTACTTGGGGTTGTGGGTCAGCGCCAGGGAGGCCATGGAACGACCATGAAACGCGCCCTCAGTCGAGATGATCTTGGTGCGCCCGGTCATCCGAGTGATCTTAAAGCCCGCTTCATTGGCCTCCGTGCCGGAGTTGGTGAAGAACACTCGACCATCATCGGCACCGGTCATCGTGGTCAGGCGCGAGGCGAGTGCAACTTGGGCCGGAGTGGCGAAGAAGTTGGAGACGTGTCCGAGAGTGGCGATCTGTCCAGTGATCGCGGAGAGCACTGTCGGGTGAGCGTGGCCAAGGGCATTGACCGCGATGCCGGCCAGCAGGTCGAGGTACCGCCGGCCGTCAGCGTCCCAGACGTAACACCCCTCACCCCGGACGAAGACTCGCTTGGGTGGGCCGAACGTGTTCATCACCGAATGCGCGTAGCCCTCGAGCACCGCACTCGACGAACTCCCATCGGGCGGGCCCGACAGCTCTCGGCTCGTGATGATCGGATCGGGCGTGGCCATGATCTGGCCCGGACGAGTGGCAGTCACGATCTCGCCTTCACGATCGGTTCGCCGAGCGGGGCCGGCCCGAACTCCCCGTTGGCGAGCTCGTGCGGCGGGATGCCCTCGTCGCGCGGAAAGACCCGGCTCCCCAACCGGATGAGACCGTCTTGGGTCACCATGGTGCCAATGCCGGCATTGGTGAAAATTTCCAGGAGCAGAGCGTGCGGTATCCGGCCGTCGGTGATGGTCGCCCGAGTCAGACCGCCTTCAACCGCGCGGAGGCACGCCTCCATCTTCGGCACCATGCCGGATTCGAGCGTGGGCATCAGCTCGCGCAGCTCAGACGCCGAAAGCTCGGTGATGACATCCGTGCTGTTCGGCCAGTCGCGGTAGAGGCCCTCGACATCGGTCAAAACGACAAGGCGTTCGGCAGACAGGGCAACGGCCAGCGCGGCGGCGGCGGTATCGGCGTTGACGTTGTGGACCACGCCGTCCCGATCAGGGGCAATGCTGGCCACGACGGGTATCCGGCCGGCCGCAATCAAGCCGGCGATCGCTTCCGTACGTACGTCGGCCACGTCCCCGACCAGGCCAAGGTCAATCTCCTCGCCGTCAACCACCACCCCTCGACGCTCGGCGGTGAAGAGCCCGCCATCCTCGCCGGACATGCCGACCGCCAGGCTGCTACGGGAGTTGATCAACCCGACCAGATCGCGGCCCACCTGGCCGACCAGCACCATCCGGACGACTTCCATCGCATCCGGCGTGGTGACCCGGAAACCGCCGCGGAATTCCGAGGGGATACCGAGCCGGGTCAGCATGGTCGTGATCTGCGGACCGCCGCCATGCACGACGACCGGATGGACGCCGCAACGCTTCATGAACACGATGTCGGAGGCGAATGCGCGCTTCAGGTCGTCGTCGATCATGGCGTTGCCGCCGTACTTGATCACCACGGTCTTGCCTGCATAAGTCTCCAGCCACGGCAGCGCCTCGGTAAGAATTGAGGCCTTCTGGACCAGGGTCAAACCGCTCGTGGGTTGAAGGCGTGTCTTGCCCCCATGCTGAACAGGACGATCCGGTATCGGGGTGGCAGGCGTGCTCATGTCGAGTACTCCGCGTTTTCCTTGACGTAGTCGTAGGTCAGGTCGTTTGTCCATATGGTCGCCCCATGGCGGCCGTTGCGGAGGTTCACAACGATGTCGACCTTGCGGTCACTGAGATCGACCAGCTCGCGCGGCTCTCCGATGCCTCCATCGCGGCACACCTCCACTCCGTTGAAAGAGACGTCAATTCGATCCGGTTCGAAGTCAGCGGCCGTCGTGCCGATGGCGGCCAGCACTCTGCCCCAGTTCGGATCCTGGCCGAAGATTGCGCACTTGAGGAGGTTGCTCCGAGCGATGGTCCGGC